>JAEMRL010000125.1 GCA_016463385.1 Thermoleophilia bacterium | reverse complement strand
CCTCGTGGTCGTGCGGGTACTGGTAGCCCTCGCCGTTGCCGAGGCCGCGCGCGTTGGCCACGCTCGAGTCGCGCAGCGCCAGGGGCGGGCGGCGGGCGCCCTCCTGCTCGACGCGCGCCAGCGCGGCGTTGATCGCCCGGTACGACGCGTTCGACTTCGGCGCGAGGGCGATGTACGTCGTGGCCTGGGCCAGGGAGATCCGGGCCTCGGGGAGCCCGACGAACTCGACGGCGCGCCCGGCGGCGACCGCAACCTCGAGCGCCCGCGGGTCGGCGTTGCCGACGTCCTCGCTGGCGGCGACGATCAGGCGGCGGGCGATGAACTTGGGGTCCTCGCCGCCCTTCAGCATCACGGCCAGGTAGTAGATCGCGGCGTCCGGGTCGCTGCCGCGCAGGCTCTTGATGAAGGCCGAGATCGTGTCGTAGTGGGCGTCTCCCTGCCGGTCGTAGACCACGGCGCGCCCGCCCGCGGCCGCCTGGACGGCCTCGAGGGGGATCTCGCGCCCGTCGGCGGTGTCGGCCGCCGCCGCCTCCAGCAGGTTGAGGGCCCCGCGCGCGTCGCCCCCGGCGCGCGCGACGATCGCCGCGCGGCTCTCGTCGCCGAGGCGGACCCGGCCGGCGAGGCCCTTGGGGTGGGCGACGGCCCGGTCGAGGAGCGCGCCCACGGCCTCGGGGCCGAGTGGCTCGAGCACCCAGACCCGCATCCGCGAGACCAGGGCGGCGTTGACCTCGTACCACGGGTTCTGGGTCGTGGCGCCGATCAGCGTGACCAGCCCGTCCTCGACGGCCGGCAGCAGCGCGTCCTGCTGGGCCCGGTTGAAGCGGTGGATCTCGTCGAGGAAGAGCACCGTGGCGGTGCCCGCCGCCAGGCGGTCGCGCGCCCGCTGCATCACGGCGCGGACGTCGGCGACGGTGGCCGACACCGCCGAGAGCTCCTCGAAGGCCGAGGCGGTGCTCTGCGCGACGACGCGGGCGAGCGTCGTCTTACCGCTGCCCGGGGGGCCGTAGAGGATCATCGACGGGACCCGGTCGCCCGCGATCGCCGCCCGCAGCGCCCCGTCGGGGCCGAGCAGCGCCTCCTGGCCGACGACGTCGTCGAGGCCCTCCGGCCGGATCCGCGCGGGAAGGGGGCGGCTGCGCTCGAGGCGCGACTCGACGGCCTCGCCGAAGAGGTCGCCCTGGGGCGGTCCTCCGCCGCGCGCCATCAGCCGGCCACCGTCGCGCCGTGGGGGCGGTCGGGCAGCAGCGCCGCCAGCGCGGCGCCGAGGAGGGGCAGGCAGGCGATCGCCCAGAGGGCGGTGTCGCGGCCGGCCGCGTCGGCGATGGCGCCGAACAGCGCCAGCCCCGGGGGTGCCGAGCCGACCGCGCCGAACCCGATCATCAGCCCCGCCGCGAGGGCGAGCCGGCCGGGGAGCATCTCCTGTCCCATCGCCACGGTGACGGAGAAGGACGCCATCAGCACGAAGCCTGCCGCGGCGAGCGCCACGATCGACAGCGGTCCGTCGCCGGCCAGGAAGAGCAGCAGCAGGGGGGTGACCAGCGGCATCGTCCAGAGCAGCATCCGCCGCCCGCCGAACCGGTCGGCGACGGCGGCCCCCGCGATCGTCCCGACCGCGCCCGCGCCCGAGAAGGCGACGATCGCGAAGCCCGCGCCCTGCTCGGAGAAGCCGCGGTCGTCGACGAGCATCAGCGGGACCAGGGCCAGGAGGCAGAACTGGGTCCAGGTGCGCATGCTGGTGGAGGCGAGGAGGAGTCCGATGGACCACAGGCTCGCACGATCGGGCCGCGGCGTCCCGGCCGATCGCACCGGGACCGCCACCGAGAGGCGCCGCCGGCGCGCCAGCAGCAGGGCCGAGACCGCGATCCCGGGCACCAGGAAGACGAGCGTCGCGCGCGCCCCGAGCCACGGGATCGCGAGCGCCGCGAGCAGTGGCCCGGCGGCGAAGCCGGCGTTGCCGCCCACCATGAACCAGGCCAGGCCGGTCGCGGGCCGCCCGGCCGACATCCGGTTGGCGACACGCGCCGCCTCCGGGTGGAACGCGGCGATGCCGAGCCCCGATCCGACGATGCAGGCGAGGATGCCGAGGTAGCCGGCGGCGAGGCCCGAGACGCCAAGCCCGACCGCTCCGGCGAGGACCCCGCCCCACAGGAACTCCGGCGACGCCCGCCGGTCGGCCAGCAGGCCGAAGAGGGGCTGGATCGCCGACGACGCGAGCAGCGACGCCCCGAGGATCATGCTCGCGGCGAGGTCGGAGAGCGCGAAGGCCGCCGTGAACACCGGCAGCATCACCGACACCGCCCCGACGCTCGCGTCGATGACGAAGTGGCCGGCGGCGAGCAGCCCGATGCCGGCCCGGTCGATGCCCGCCCGGCCGGGATCCGTCCAATCGGACGACGCGTCGTCGTCCAATTGGACGAAGGGGTCTACGCTCGGCACCGATGCCCGGCGGACGACCGATCACAGGACGCGACGTCCACGCGCTGCTCGCCGCCTTCGGCGGGGACCGCGGGGACGCCGCCGCCCTGCGCGCCGCCATCGCGCCGGACGACGCCTTCGACGACTACGAGCAGCTCGCCCGCGCCTGCCCGCCGGCGCGCGCCGGGCTCACGCCAGGCGAGCACGCCGCGCTCTTCGCCCCGCTCTTCGGGGAGTTCGAGTGAGCGCGTCCAATCGGACGGACGCGCTCCGTCCAATTGGACGCCGCCCACTCAGCCCGGCCCCTCCTCGTGCGGGTTGGCGCGCAGCCAGGAGATCCGCAGGAAGAGGTCGCGGTCGGTCATGTCCTGCTCGAAGCCGAAGGCCTGACCGCACAAGGGGCAGGCGGTGAAGGGCTGGAACTCCGGGATGCCGTCCTCGTCGGCTCCCCCGGTGGGGATCAGGAGGAGGTCGCCCCAGCAGTCCTCGGTGGGGCAGCGGATCCGCCCGTCGATGTTCGCGAACGCGCTCTTCGGGATGTTCGGGGGTTCGGTCACGTGGCGGGCTCAGCCCTCGTCGAGTCACTACATTTACGAAAGTCACGGGTGTCCCACCCTGCCGCTCCGGGCAAAAGGGTAGAATCACCCACTAGAATCGCTGGTTATCAGCCGCAGCACGGGAGAAGAAATGGCGCGCAGTTACCAGGATCTCCTCGCGTCCGCCCGCGAGCAAGTGCCGGAAGTCCAGGTCCCCGACCTGGCGACCCGTCACGCCGCGGGAGACGGGCCCCTGGTGATCGACGTCCGCGAGCAGCACGAATGGGACCAGGGGCACATCCCCGGCTCCGTGCACATCCCGCGGAGCTTCCTCGAGAGCCGGATCGCGGGCGTCGCCCGCCCCGACACCGAGGTCGTCCTGAGCTGCGCCTCCGGGCAGCGGTCGCTGCTGGCCGGCCAGACGCTCGCCGAGATGGGCTACGCGAACGTGTCGAGCCTCGCCGGGGGCTTCCAGCGCTGGAAGCAGAGCGGCCACGCGTTCGACGTGCCGCAGATGCTCACCCCCGACCAGCGCTCGCGCTACAGCCGCCACGTGCTGATCCCCGAGATCGGCGAGGCCGGGCAGCTGAAGCTGCTCAACTCGAAGGCGCTCCTGATCGGCGCGGGCGGGCTCGGCTCGCCGGCCGCGTTCTATCTCGCGGCGGCGGGCGTCGGCACCATCGGCCTCGTCGATGACGATGTCGTCGAGGCCAGCAACCTCCAGCGCCAGATCATCCACACCACCGACCGCGTGGGGATGAACAAGGGGGAGTCGGCCCGGGTCGCCATCGAGGCGCTCAACCCCGACGTCACCGTCAACACGTACCCGTACCGGGTGAGCCGCGACAACGTGCTCAACCTGATCTCGGACTACGACGTGATCATCGACGGCACCGACAACTTCCCGACGCGCTACCTGATGAGCGATGCCTCGCTGATGACCCGCGTCCCCCTCATCCACGCCAGCATCCTGCGGTTCGAGGGCCACGCGTCGACGTTCCTGCCCTACGAGGGCCCCTGCTACCGGTGCCTCTTCCCGGAGCCCCCGCCGCCCGACCTCGCGCCCTCCTGCGGCGAGGCCGGCGTCCTCGGAGTGCTCTGCGGCGTGATGGGCAACATCATGGCCACCGAGGCGATCAAGGTCCTGCTCGGCATCGGCGATCCCCTCGCCGGCCGCCTGATGATCTACGACGCCCTCGACATGGCGTTCACCGAGCTGAAGATCCGGCGCGACCCGGACTGCCCGGCCTGCGGCCCGAACGCGCAGCTCGAGTTCCGCGACTACGAGGCCTGGTGCTCGGGCGTCGGCGCTCACACCGCGGCCGCGGTGGCCCGTTGATGAGCACCGTCCGGATCCCCCCGGTATTGCGCCAGTCGACCGGGGGCGAGCGCACGGTCTCGGTCTCCGGCTCGACGGTCGGCGAGGTGCTCGACTCGCTCTACGAGCAGCACCCCGCCGTCCGCGCGCAGCTGCAGACGCCCGAGGGCGACCTGCACAAGTTCGTGAACGTCTACCTCAACGACGAGGACGTACGGCTGCTGTCGTGGCTCGACACCGAGGTGGCCGACGGCGACACCCTCATGATCCTCCCGGCGATGGCCGGCGGCTGATGGCGACGACCTCCCCGGGCATGAGCGCCCCCCCGATGGAGGTCTCCCGCGACCTCGTCGCGACCATCGGCAACACGCCGCTGGTCGAGCTGCAGCACATCTCGCCCAACCCGGACGTGCGGATCCTCGCCAAGCTCGAGAGCCACAACCCGACCGGGTCGATCAAGGACCGCACGGCGCTCTCGCTGATCGAGGACGCCGAGCGGCGCGACGCGATCAAGCCGGGCGACACGATCATGGAGCCGACCTCCGGCAACACCGGGATCTCGCTCGCGATGATCTGCCGGGTGCGCGGCTACAAGCTCGTGGCCGTGATGCCGGAGAACGTCACCCCCGAGCGGCGCCAGCTGCTGACCCTCTACGGCGCCGAGATCGTCGACACCGACGGCGAGTTCGGCTCCAACGGCGCGGTCGAGGTGGCCAAGCGGCTGTCGGCCGAGAACGGGCTCTACATGCCGTTCCAGTACGGCAACGACGCCAACCCGCGCGCGCACTACGAGGGCACCGCCGAGGAGATCGTGCGCGACTGCCCCGAGATCGACGCGTTCGTCGCGGGGCTCGGCACCGGCGGCACCCTGATGGGTTCCTCCCGCCGCCTCAAGGAGCACCGCTCCGACATCCAGATCATCGCCTGCGAGCCGCTGCAGGGCGACCCGGTGAGCGGCCTGCGCAGCCTGGACGACGGCTTCATCCCGCCGATCCTCGACGTGACCAAGCTCGACCGGAAGCTCCTGGTCGCCAACCGCGACGCGATCCTGATGACGCGCCGCCTCGCCGCCGAGGAGGGGATCTTCGCCGGGGTCTCGTCGGGCGCGGTCATCCACACCTGCGCACGGGTCGCCTCGCGCATGACGCGGGGCACCATCGTCGGGATCATCTGCGACGGCGGCTGGAAGTACCTCTCGTCGGGACTCTGGACCGACGACGTCGACGCGGTCGAGGACCGGGTCGACAACGGGATCTTCTGGTAGGCGCGGCCCGGTGCTGAGGCTCGCCCCGGCGCTGGCCGAGGAGCTGGTGGCGCACGCGCTCGCCGACCTCCCGAACGAGTGCTGCGGAATGATCGCCGGCATCGGCGACACCGCCACGCGGGTGATCCGGGCCACCAACGCCGAGCCGAGCCCGTTCTTCTACGTCATCGACCCGCGCGAGCAGATGCGGATCATGGACGCGATCGACGACGCCGGCGAGGACCTGGTGGCGATCTACCACTCGCACACCCGCTCGGCGGCGTTCCCCTCGCGCACGGACGTCGAGCTCGGCTTCTTCCCCCAGACGCCCTACCTGATCGTCTCGATCGCCGACCGCGACGTGCCCGTGATCCGCGCCTTCCTCCTCAGCCGCACCGCGCCGGAGGGGGAGCAGATCGCCGAGGTCCCCGTGGAGATCGCGTGAGGGCGCGGGCCGCTGCGGCGGCCGCGGCGGCGCTCGTCCTGCTCGCCGGTGCGGCTGCCGGCTGCGGGGGGTCCTCGGAGACGGTGACCCGCACGGTCACCACCGACCGCCTGCCGGGGACGACGACCGCTCCGGCGGCGCCCGCCACCGCGCCCGCGACCTCGCCGACGGCGCCCTCCGGGCCCGGAGAGGGCAGCCTGCCGCCGCCGGACGCCCTCGCCGGCCTCCGGAACGGCGTGGCTCGGCCACTCGGCGACGCGCAGTCGTTCGTCGACGCGCTCTACCAGGCCGGCGACCCGGTGAAGCCGTCCGCGGTGGCCCGGCTCAGCGCGTCCGGTTACGCGGGCGGGATCCTCCGCGACCAGGTCGGGCAGGATCCGGCGCGCGGCATCGCGCTCTTCCGCACCTACGCCCTCGCGCTCCGCGACGACGCCGCGGCGAGCGCCGAGGTGGGCGCCGCGGTCGAGGAGGTGCGGGCGTCCACGAGCCAGCCGACGCGCGACCTCGACCTCTCCGACCTGCCTGGGGCGCAGGGCCTCCACGTGGACATCCAGCAGGGCACGCTCACCGGCGCGGTCGTCTTCGTGACCTTCGCCTCGGGGCCCGTCGTCTACGGCCTCCAGGGCGTCAGCACCAATACGGCGACGCTGCCCGAGGACGAGATCGTCGGGGCGGCGCGCGACCTCTACGAGAGGGTCACGGCCGCCCCGTAGCGATCAGGAGGCGGGCTCCTCGGAGGGCTCCGCGGCCTTCTTGCGGGTGCGGCGCTTCGGCTTCGGGGCCTCCTCGGCCTCCGGCGACGCGGGCTCCGCGGCGGTCTCCGCCTCGGCGGCCGGCGCGGCCTTCTTGCGCGTGCGGCGCGCAGGCTTCGGCGCCTCCTCGGTGACCTCGGTGGCGGGTGCCTCCTCGGTGACCTCGGTGGCGGGTGCCTCCTCGGTCGCCGCGGCGGCGGCCCGGGTCCGGCG
>JAEMRL010000494.1 GCA_016463385.1 Thermoleophilia bacterium | reverse complement strand
CGGCGACGGGCTCCTCCGCCGCAGGCTCCTCGGCGACGGGCTCGTCGGCGACGGGGGCCTCGGCGACGGGGGCCTCGGCCTCCGCCTCGTCGAGCTCGACGGCCTCAGCGGCGGCCTCGTCGCCCTCGGCGTACTCCTCGCCCTCCTCACCCTCGGCGGGCTCGTAGGCCTGGCCCTCCGGGACGTACACGTTGCCGGCGTTCGCCTCGGCATCCGCCACGGCCGCCGCGCGGATGTCGTCGGGCAGGTGGTGCTGGATCTCGTCGCTGTCGGCCACCCGCTTGAGGCTCAGCGAGAGGCGGCGCCGGTCGGCGTCGATCTCGATGACCCGGACGGCCAGCAGGTCGCCCTGGTTGACGACCTCGCGCGGGTTCTCCACGTGATGGGCCGCGAGCTCGGAGATGTGGACCAGGCCCTCCACGCCGGCGTGGATCTCGACGAAGGCGCCGAAGGTGACCACCTTGGTCACGCGACCCTCGACGACGTCGTTCACCTGGTAGCTCTCGATCACGCTCTGCCACGGGTCGGCCTGGGTCTGCTTGAGGCCCAGGGAGATCCGCTGGCGGTCGCGGTCGATGTCGAGCACCTTCACGTTGACCTTCTCCCCGATGGCCAGGACCTCGGAGGGGTGGTTGACGTGGCTCCAGGAGAGCTCGGAGATGTGGATCAGGCCGTCGATGCCGTCGAGGTCCACGAACGCGCCGAACTCGACGATGTTGGAGATGACGCCCTCCACCACCTGGCCGGGCTGCAGGTCGTCGAGGATCTTCTGGCGCACCTCGCGCCGCTCGTCCTCGAGCACCGCGCGCCGCGAGAGCACGACGTTGTTGCGGTTGCGGTTGAGCTCGATGACCTTGCACTCGAGCTTGCGGCCGAGGAACTCGTCGAGGTCCTGCACGCGGCGGATGTCGACCAGCGAGGCGGGCAGGAAGCCGCGCACCCCGAGGTCGAGGATCAGGCCGCCCTTGACGACCTCGATCACGGTGCCCTCGACGTGCTCGCCGGCGGCGGCCGCGGCCTCGATGCGCTTCCAGGCCTTCTCGAAGCGGGCGCGCTTCTTGGAGAGGATCAGACGGCCGTCCGGATCCTCCTTCTGCATCACCAGGGCGTCGACCCACTCGCCCAGCTGCACCTCGTCCTCGGGCTTGACGCTCTTGCGGATCGAGAGCTCCGGGAGCGGGATGACGCCCTCGCTCTTGTAGCCGATGTCGACGAGGACCTCGTCCTTGTCGATCCGCACGACCCTGCCGCTGACGACGTCCCCCTCGGAGAAGAGCGGGAGCGTGCCGTCGTAGTTCGGCACCATGACGCCGTCGACCTCGATGTACTCGGGGCCGTCGAGGGTGCGGACGGGGGTGTCGAAGTCGAGGTCGATCACCGGTGCGTCGAGATCGATCTCGGCCACGGGAGCGGCGGGTGCGGCGGCCTCGACGTCGGGCGTGGCGAGGTCGGGCTGGTCAGTCGTCATTAGGTTTGGTTGTCCTTGTAAGGGAGATGGTTCCGGGCACGGACCGGGGTTCCGGGCGTGCCGGGGGCGGTGGAGTATAGACCCATCGTCCCGCGGCCCGCGAGCGCCCGCCGGCCCGTCCCCGCGGGCCGGAAACGCCGGAAACTCAGAGCGCGGCGAGCACCTGGTCGAACTCGGGTGACCCGAGGCGCCCGGCCCGGGCCACGCGCAGCCGCCCGTCGGCCCCGACGACCATCGCCGCGGGCACGCTGCGCACCGGCAGGGCGGCGGCCCGGGGGTGCTCGGCGAGGTT
>JAEMRL010000124.1 GCA_016463385.1 Thermoleophilia bacterium | reverse complement strand
GGAGCCAGCGCGCGCGCACGATGGTCGGCGGCGAATGCGGGGCGAGAGGGATGCGGCCGCCCGCATCGGTGTAGCGGCTCGTCGCCGCCTGCACCTCGGTCATCCAGGCTCGGTCGCGGGCCGCATTCCCCTGCAACAGTACGGGTTCGCGGGTCGGACCGGAAGCGCACGACACGCGTTTTCGCGGCTCGCTATATTGCTGCTCCCGCGCGGATGTAGCTCAGTTGGCTAGAGCGTCTGCTTGCCATGCAGAAGGTCGTGGGTTCGAGTCCCATCATCCGCTCTCACGCGAAAGCCCCCGGAAACGGGGGCTTTCGTCGTTCAGGAGCGCACCGCGTCGGGGCCTGCCGCCCTCAGCCGTCCTGCGCGCGGGGGATCGCGCCCCCCTCGGCGGCGTCGCGGCGCCCGCGCACCCCGGCGCGCGGGCGCCCGGCCCGGGTCTCGGCGAACGCGCTGCGGCCGAGCCATCGCCAGAGGTCGTCCGCGTCCGACGGCACCCCGACGACCCGGACCGCCCGGGCCTTGACCGCATCCTCGTGCCGGCGGTCGCCCGTCCAGATCTCGGTCAACGTCCGCACCGTCGATTCGACGACCAGCGTCACGTCCTGACCGGGATCCTCGCGGCACAGATCGACCTCGCCGCCGCTGACGACCAGCCACCAGACCCGCTCGCCCTGGGGGGCGTCCGTGAGCCGGAAGTGGATCACGATGCAGCGCCCCTCCGGGCACTCGTCCACGTTCATGAAGCGGCGGATGTCCCACATCAGGAAGCCGGCGTCGAGCTGATCGCGCTTCAGGCGGCTGCCGATCCACCGCGCGCCCCAGTGACCCAGGGCCATCACGATCGGCCGGAGCTCCTCGCCGGCGCTCGTCAGGTGGTACTCGACGCCCGACCCGCTTCTCACGCGACGCACCACGCCCACCTCCTCGAGCGTGCGCAGCCGGTCCGCCAGGAGCGAGCGGGAGATGCGCGGAACGCCGCGGTGGATGTCGTTGAAGCGGGTGCTGCCGCACAGGAGCTCGCGCACGACCAGGGGCGTCCATCGCTGCCCGATCACCTCGGCTCCCCGCGCGACCGTGCAGAACTGCCCGTAGTCGATCATCGGACGACGGTACTCCGACCCGCGGAGGCGGCGCCAGTTCAGAAACTGGACTTGAGGGCGCACCCCGGCCCGCGGAACCCTCGACGGGTCAGGAACCGACGACTCAGCGAGGTTGACGCCATGAGCACCACGACGAAACCGATCTTCGACGGCGCCGCGTTCAAAGCGACGACCCGCGCCCAATGGCAGGACGCGGCCGAGGCCTGGCACCGCTGGGGCCCGACCGTGGGGAGCTGGCTCGGCGACGCCACCGAGGCGATGCTCGAGCTGGCCTCCGTCGGCCCGGGCTCCCGCGTCCTCGACGTGGCGGCGGGGGCCGGCGAGCAGTCGATCACGGCCGCGCGCCGTGTCCTGCCGGGCGGCCACGTCCTCGCGACCGACCTCGCCCCGGCGCTGCTCGAACGCGCGGCGGCCGACGCCGAGGCGGCCGGGCTGACGAACGTCGAGGTCCGCGAGCTCGACGGCGAGGCCCTCGACGCGCTGCCGCCGGCGTCGTTCGATGCCGCGATCAGCCGCGTCGGTCTCATCTACTTCCCGGATCAGCTCCGGGCGGTGGCCGGGATGCGCCGCGCCCTCGCGCCCGGTGGGCGGGTCGCCGCGGTCGTCTACTCGACCCCCGATCGCAATCCGTTCTTCTCGATCCCTGTGGGGATCATCCGCGCGCGGGCGGGGCTCCCCGCGCCCCTGCCGGGGCAGCCCGGTCCGTTCTCCCTCGGCGCGGACGGCGCCATCGAGTCCCTGTTCGCCCGTGCCGGCCTGCGGGACATCCACGTCCGCCGGGTGCCGTCGCCGGTCCGCCTCCCGAGCGCGGCCGAATGCGTCCGGTTCGAGCGTGAGTCGTTCGGGGCCCTCCACCAGATGATGGCGGGGCTCACCGAGGCCGAGCAGGCAGAGGTCTGGGCCGAGATCGAGGAGGCCCTGCGGCCGTTCGAGACCGGCGGCGCGTTCACCGGGCCCTGCGAGATGCTGGTCGGCGCCGGGACCGCGTAGACGGCCCGTCGCGGGATCAGGTGGTGACGCGCCGGGTCTCGTGCGCCCACATGGCGATCTCGACGCGGTTACGCGCGCCGAGCTTGCGCATCACCGCGGCGAGATGCGTCTTGGTGGTGCTGAGGCTGATGTGGAGGGCGTCGGCGATCTCCGCGTTCGTGCGACCCGCGGCCACCGCGAGGACGACCTCCTCCTCGCGGTCGGTCAGCGGCTCGAGGGGCTGCGCAGGTGGCTCCGCGGAGCGAAGGTCGGCGAACGTGGCGAGCAGGCGGGCGGTCACGCTCGGAGCGATCAGCGCGTCGCCGGCGGCCGCCGCCCGGACCGCCTGGGCCAGCAGGTCGGGACCCGCGTCCTTCAGAAGGAAGCCGCGCGCCCCGGCCTTCAGGGCGCCGTGGACGTACTCGTCGAGGTCGAAGGTGGTGATGACGACGACGGCCAGCGGGTCGTCGACGTCCGGTCCCGCCAGGCGGCGGGTCGCCTCGATGCCGTCCAGCTCGGGCATGCGGATGTCGAGGAGGCACACGTCCGGGCGGAGCTCGCGGGCGAGGGCCACGGCCCGCAGCCCGTCGGCGGCCTCGCCGACCACCTCGATGCCGGGCTGGGCGTCGAGGATCATCCGCAGGCCCGCCCGGACGATGTCCTGATCGTCGGCGATCATCACCCGGATCGTCATCGGCCGGCGCCGGCCCGGGGCAGGACGGCGTCGACCGTCCAGCCCGTCTCGCGGCCGGGGCCGGCCGCGAAGGTGCCCCCGAGCAGGGCGGCCCGCTCGCCCATGCCGGCCAGTCCGTAGCCCGTGCCTGCGGCGGGCCCTCCGGCCTCGCCGTCGTCGTGGACCGTCAGCCGGATGTGGTCACGGTCGCCCCGGACCCGGATCTCGATGCGCGTAGCCCGGCGGGCGTGACGCACGGCGTTGGTCACCGACTCCTGCGCCAGCCGGTAGAGGGCGGTGTCCACGGAGGGCCGCAGGCCGTCGAGGTCGCCCGAGAGCTCCACCTCGATCCGCGGCCCGTCCCCGATCGGGCGGGCGAGCCGTGCGATGTCGGCGACGCCCGGCAGCGGGGAGAGGTCGGCCTCCTGGCCGGTCCGCAGGATGCCCACCATGGTCCGCATCTCCGAGAGGGTGCGCGACGCCTCCTCCTCGATCGTCTCGAGCACGGCCAGCGCGGCGTCGGGGCGGGTGGCGGCGAGCGCGCGGCCGGCCTGGGCCTGGACGGCGATGGCCGAGACGTGGTGGGCGACGGTGTCGTGCAGCTCGCGCGCCAGCTGCTCGCGCTCGCGGAGCGCGACGTGCTCCATCTCGCGCAGCCGGGAGGTCTCCTGGTACCGGGCCACCGCTCCCAGTGCGGCCGCGAACAGGAGGACCAGGAAGCCACCCGCCACGTCCCCGGCCGTGTTGGAGTCGTCGGAGACGCTGAGGCCCGCGGCGACGAACATGATCGCCAGGCCGATGACGGCCTCGCGGCCCGCCCCCCAGCGGAACAGCGCGTAGGGCAGGAGCAGCAGGTACACCATGGAGTCGAGGCCGACCCACTCGACGCCGCTCGCGATCGCGACGACGTCCATGGTGACGACGGAGCCGAACGCGACGGCCACGGCGGCGAGAGGCTGCGTGCGCCGCCACAGGAGCGTGGCGACGAGCGCGACGCCGAGCGCGACCGACAGAGCGCGCCAGGCCAGGTCGTCGCGGAGGATCCCCTCGACGACGACCGCCGGCACCGCCACGCATACGAGCGCCCAGTCACGCCAGACGCGCGCCGGCGCTCCCGCGGCCCGCGGCTCGGCCCACACGGAGCGGATGGCGTCGGTGAACACGGGCCAACCGTAGAGAACCCGGGCCGGTGGGTGAATCGGCCGAAAGGACGAGGCCGGTCTCCGCCCATCGGCCGGTGCGATTCCGGCCGGACTTCCGATGTGCGCGGCACGGGGTCCGGGAGACGGTGGTCGTGACATCGACCACCCCCCGTCTCCGGGCCCCTGCGGCCCGCGGCGGGGCCCACCGGAGGACACACCATGACGAACGCTCTGAACCGACTCGGCCGCTACGCGGCCCGCCGGCCGTGGCGGGTGATCGGCCTCTGGCTCGTGGCGGCGGTGCTCGTGATCGGGGCGTCCGGCGCGGTGGGGCAGCAGCTCGAGGACACGTTCGGTGTTCCGGGCCGCGACTCCCAGAAGGCGACCGACCTTCTGGCGGCCGCCGGGTCGGATCGCGGCGGGCTGACCGCGCAGGTGGTCGCGAGCCCGCGCGACGGCGCGACCTTCTTCGGATCCGCCGAGGCCCGGGACGCGCTCGCGGATCTCCGCGGAGCGGTGGCCGGCCTGCCGACCGTCCTCGCCGCCGGGGATCCGGCGGCCGTCCTGGAAGCCGACCGGGGGCGGGCCGTCGGCGACCGGCTGATCTCGGCCGACGGCCGGGTCGCGGTGATCCGCCTGCAGTACCCGGCGATGGAGGAGCTGAGCACACGCGACCTCGACGCGCTCGAGGCCGCCCTCGCCGACGCGCGGGAGGGCTCGCCGCTGCGCATCGAGGCGAACGGCGACCTCCACGCGCAGTTCGCCGAGCCCGCCGCCGGCCTCGGCGAGCTGGTCGGCGTGATCGCGGCGGTCGTCATCCTGCTGATCGCCTTCGGGTCGCTGATCGCCACCGGCCTGCCGATCGGGATGGCGCTCTTCGGGCTCGCGGTCGGGATCAGCCTGATGCCGCTGATCGACCACCTCATCGACATCCCCGGCTGGGCGCCCCAGCTGGCCGCCATGGTCGGCCTCGGCGTCGGCATCGACTACGCGCTGCTGCTCGTGACGCGCCACCGCGAGAACCTGGCCCGGGGGCTCGGCATCGAGGAGTCGGTGGGCCACGCGGTCGCCACGGCCGGGCAGGCGGTGGTGTTCGCCGGGGGGACCGTCGTCATCGCGATCCTCGGCCTCGGCGTCGCCGGCGTCCCGGCCCTCACCGCGGCGGGCATCGCCACCTCGGTCATCGTCCTGATCATGGTGATCGGCTCGATCACCCTGGTGCCCGCCCTGCTCGGCCTCGCCGGGCACTGGATCAACCGGCTGGGCGTCCCGCGCCGCGCCGCGGCGGCGGGTGACGGCGGCGGGCGGGTCGGAGTGCGCTGGACGCGCTGGGGCCGGCACGTCGCCGACCACGCCGTCTCGTACGCCGTCGGCGCGACCCTCGTCCTGCTGATCATGGCGGCGCCGGTGCTGGCGCTGCGCCTCGGCAACCCCGACGAGGGGACGCTCCCGCAGGTCCGCACCGAGCGCCAGGCCTACGACCTCGTCGCCGGGGGCTTCGGCCCCGGGGCCAACGGCCCGCTGCTGATCGCGGTGGACACCTCCCGGGATCCGGGCGCCGTCGCGCCTCTCGCCCGCGCCATCGGCGCCGACCCGGGCATCGCATCGGTCTCGCGTCCCGAGATCGATGCCCGCGCCGGTGTCGCGACCCTCGTCGCCTACCCCACCACCTCGCCCCAGGACACGGCGACCATCGACACGATCGACCGCCTGCGGGCAGAGGTGCTGCCGGCCGCGCTCGCGGGGAGGGCGGCCCTGGCACACGTCGGCGGCGGGACGGCGACCATGGCCGACGTGGCCGACCAGGTGAGCGACCGGATGCCCTTCTTCATCGGCACCGTGATCCTCCTGTCGGTCGCGCTGCTGACCCTGGTCTTCCGCTCGATCCTGGTCCCGCTGAAGGCGGCGTTGCTCAACCTGCTGAGCGTCGGTGCGGCCTACGGGGTCCTCGTCATGGTGTTCCAGTGGGGCTGGGGCAAGGAGCTGATCGGCCTGGAGAGCACCGTGCCGATCATCTCCTTCGTCCCCATGTTCATGTTCGCCATCCTCTTCGGGCTGTCCATGGACTACGAGGTCTTCCTGATCTCGCGGATCCGCGAGGCCTACCGGGCGACCGGCGACAACCACGCGGCTGTGATCGAGGGCCTCGCCGGGACCGCCCGCGTCATCACCTCGGCGGCCCTGATCATGATCGCGGTGTTCCTCGGCTTCGTGATCGGCGACGACCCGACGGCCAAGATGTTCGGCCTCGGCCTCGCGACGGCGATCCTGGTGGACGTCACGATCGTCCGCATGGTCCTGCTGCCCGCGACCATGTCGCTGCTCGGCGACGCCAACTGGTGGATGCCCCGCCGCCTCGACCGCGTGCTGCCGTCGTTCGACATCGAGGGCGCCCCCGCGCCCGCCGAGCGGTAGGCCGAGGGCGCGTGAGACCCGTCCGTACGACGGCCCCCGCCTGCCGGGGGCCGTCGCCGTTCAGGGGGAGGGCACCTGCGCGTGATGCCTCAGCGGGACGTCGGCCCGGTCGTGAGGGCGGCGTCCACCTCGCCTGCGACGTCGGAACCTTCGAAGTCCGTGGGACCGAACCAGGTTCGCACCACGCGTCCGCCGGCATCGAGTAGGACCGTCGTCGGGACACCGACTGTGGAGAACGACGCCGCGAAGTTGTTGTCCGGATCCCGCCAGACCGGCATCGTCAGGCCGAAGTCCCGGATCATGGCTTTCACGCCACGGTCGATCCCGTGCCCGTCGACGTTGACCGCGACAACCTGGAGACCCTCGTCCCGGCGCCCACGCCAGAGCGTTTCGAGGCCGGGAAGCTCGCCCTTGCACTCCGCGCACCACGTGGCCCACGTCGAGAGGAGCGCGGGCGCGCCCCGCAGGCTCACTGCCGTGACGGCGGCCCCGTCGTCGAGGCGCGCCTCGTAGGCGGCCTCTCGCGCCGCGGGCTCGCCCGTCGATCCGCAGGCTACCGTGGCCGTCAGGAGCATGAGGACCGCCACCGCGCGGGCAGCCCGGCCGACGGTCCTCATCCGGTCGTCTCGACCGTCCGG
>JAEMRL010000123.1 GCA_016463385.1 Thermoleophilia bacterium | reverse complement strand
CCCCCGGGCACACCGACGGCAGCCTCTCGTTCTACTGGCCCGCCGAGCGGGCGCTGTTCACCGGCGACGTGCTGGTCACCTGGCCGCGCCTGGAGATCGGCTGGCGCGGCCTCACCACCGACACGGCGCGCAACCGCCGCTCCCTCGCCGAGCTGGCGACGGTGGGCGAGGTGGAGTGGATCGGGACGGGGCACGGCCCCCCGCTCGTCCACGACGCGGCCGCCGCCGTGAGGGACCTGCTCATCCGCGGCTGAGCTCCCGCTCGGGGGGCCCCGGCCGGGGTCCGTCAGGGTGCGTCCAATTGGACGACGCGTCGTCGTCCAATTGGACCATTTCCCCGAAAGGCCTGCACCGCGCGGCTTTCTGCGGGGCTCCGGCGCTCAGAGCAGGGAGGTGTAGAGCTCCCGCGTCTCGGGGCCGGGCTCGATGCCGAGGCGGGCGCGCAGCGTCGCGCGGCAGGCGTGGAACTGGCGGAGGGCGAGGGGGCGCTCGCCCGCCTGCGAGTACGCCCGCATCAGCGCCCGGTGCCAGCCCTCGCGCTCGGGATCGGTGTCGATGAGACGGCGGTAGCGCTCGATGGCGGCCGCGGGGCGGCCCATCTCGGCGAGCGCCGCCGCCAGCCGCTCGAGCAGAGCGACCCGCTCGCGCTCGAGCTCGCGGCGGGTGTCCTCGGCCCACGGCTCGTAGGGGAAGTCGGGCAGGAAGTCGCCCCGCCAGAGCGTCTCGGCGGAGAGCATCCGGTCGAGGGCCACGGTCCCCGTCGCCCCGGGGGCGGGCCGCGCGAGGCGGGCGAACTCGCCGGCGTCCCAGGAGTCGCGCTCGCCGAGGGCGAGCCGGTAGATCTCGCCCTCGCGGGCGATCAGGGAGCCGCCCGAGCGCGGAGGGGCGAGCGGCTCGAGCGTGCGGCGCAGCTCGTGGAGGGTGGTGTCGAGGGCGCGGGCGCCGCGATCCGGCGCGAGCTCGGGCCAGAGGTGCTCGAGCAGGCGGTCGCGGTGGATGCCCCGGGTGTCGGCGCAGACCAGGGCGCCGAGCAGCGCGCGCGCCTTGGCGCGGCCGAAGGTGCCGTCGGGCACGCGCGCCCCCGCCCGGTAGAGACGCAGGCCGCCGAAGGTCTCGATGCGCACGGCCGGGCGGGGGCGGCGCTCCAGCACCACCCGCGTGCGCTCGGCGGCCGCGGCCACGACCGGCTCGGCGTCGGCGAGCAGGATCCGCATCGTCTCGGCGTCGACGTCCGTCTCCTCCCCCACCGCGTCCGCCAGCAGCGCGCGCGCCGGCGCGCCGTCTCCGAGCCCGGTGACGCAGTCGTGCAGCACCTCCCGGCCGGCGGAGGCCGCCAGGCGCGCCGCGGTGGCGGACCCTTCCCCACCGCCGGCGAGGGCCCGCGTCAGCAGCGCCGCCGCCCGCGGCCGCTCGCGCCGCGCCCACAGGACGGTGAGGTCGTGGCGCGCGGTGAGCGCGAGCGCCTCCTCCAGCCGGGCGTCGCCCTCGGGGGTGCCCGCGTGCGCGTGCGCCGACAGCAGGCATGCGCGGGCGAGGAACCAGTCGGCGCCCTGGCGGCGCGCGGTGCCCACGGCCTCCTCGGCGAGCTCGCGCGCCAGGTCGTCGCGGCGGATCCCGGCGGCCGCGAGCGACAGCTCGCAGAGCACCGTGGGGATCTCGTAGGAGTCGCCGTACCCGGCGATCGCGTCGCGCGCCGCCGCGATCCGCGCCAGGGCGGCATCGACGTCGCCGCCCGCGGCGGCGCCGCGCGCCAGGCCGGCGTTCATCCGGTAGTCCACGTTGGTCCCCGCCCCGGCGGCGAGCGCGCGCCGCACCTCGGGCTCGAGCGCGACCAGGCCGTCCCAGTCGCCGAGGCCGGCCATCGAGGTCAGCCTCCACCAGAGGCTCACCAGCCCGGGCGCCGAGCCCATGCCGACCGACGCCGACAGGTCGTGGACCGCCTCGGCCTCCTCCAGGCAGGCCCGGTAGCGACCCACGTCGGCGAGGATGGCCGCCCGGAAGCCCCGGCCCACGGCCTGGAGCATCCGCGAGTCCTCCACCTCGATCGGCTCGAGCCGGGCGAGGCCCGAATCGATCCGCGCGAGCCCCTGCGCCACGCGGCCACCGGGGTAGTCGAAGTAGAAGCCGCGGATGATCTCGGCGCACGGGTCGAGCAGCGCGCGCTCGCGCCGGCCGGCGGCCGCGAGGGCGGTCTCCATCAGCCGCTCGGCGTCGTCCGGGCGGCAGCCGATGGCATGCGCGACCGCGACGATCATCTGGGCCATCGCGCCCACCGGTCCGGCGTCGGCCAGCCGGGCGAGGTGCGGCGCGGCCGCCGCGATCCGCTCGGAGGGGCGGATGCCGAGGGTCAGCATCGCCTGCTGGGAGCGGTAGACCGCGCCGGCCGCGCGCTCGAGGTCGCCCTCGGCGACCAGCCGGGTCGTCGCGTCGGCCCAGGTCTCGATGGCGGTCCGCCGGTCTCCACCGAGATAGGAGAGCAGGGCGCCGGCCAGCTCGATGCGCGGCCGCGCCCGCCAGACGGGCTCGGGGATCCGCGCCAGCCAGGCCATCAGCGTCTGCCGCTCGGGCGTCGCGACCATCGACTCGGCGACTGGCTCGAGGGCGTCGGCCGCCTCGTCCACCGCACCCGCCTCGAGGAAGTGGCGCACGGCCTCCTGGTGGTCGCCGGCCGCCATCCACGCCCGGCCGGCCCGCAGATGGAGCACGGCCGCGGCCTCCGGCTCGCGCTCGGCCAGGCGGCGGCGCAGGAAGGCGTGGAAGAGGTGGTGGTAGCGGTGCCAGCCCCCCTCCGCCTGGACGATGAACAGGTGCGAGGCGACCAGTTTCTGCATCACGTCGCGCGCGTCGGGCCGCTCGGACACCACCGCCGCGAGCGCCGATGTGAACCGCTCCAGCACCGAGGTGTCGAGGAGGAAGCGCTGGACGTCGCCCGGGAGCCCGCTGAGGACCTCCTCGGCGAGGTAGTCGAAGTGGGGCCCCGCGGTGACGATCTGCGGCGACCGCGACGCGCCCGGGCCCGAGCGGGTCGCCAGCAGGAGGCCCGCGACCCAGCCCTCGGTGCGCTGGTGCAGCTCCCCGATCTCGTCGTCGGCGAAGGCCGCGGGGGCGTCCTCCAGCAGCTCCGCGGCCTCCTCGAAGCTGAAGGCGAGGACGTCCTCTCCGATCACCGTCGCCCCGCCGGCCACCAGGCGCGAGGCGCCGAGCTCGCGCCGGCTGGTCATCGCCAGATGGACGTTCGGCGGCAGATCGGTGGTCAGACGCGACAGGGCCTCGAGGACGCCCGGCTCGTCGAGCGCGTGGACGTCGTCGAGCGCGAGGACGAAGTCGTCGGGGATCGTCTCGACGATCTCGTTGGCGAGCGAGGCGATCCGGCGCTCCGGGCTCTCCGCGCGGGGCAGCGCGGAGGCCACCCCCGGGAAGGCCTCGGCGACGCCCGCGGCCACGTGGGCGATGAGCATGTCCGGGGTCCGCAGGCGCGCGTCGCACGACAGCCAGACCGACGGCATCGGCGACGACTCGAGGGCCTGCACGAGCGCCGTGGTCTTGCCGTAGCCGGCGCCGGCCACGAGCGCGAGCACCCGCCCCTCGAGACCCCGGTGCACGCGCGCGACCAGCGCCGGGCGCGAGACGCTGTTGGGCGGCAGCCGCGGCGGCAGCAGCCGGGTGCGGAGCACGCCGACCGACGCGGCCAGGGTCGCGGCTCCATCGGGTGCGGTGGTGGTCACGGCGCCTGCTCGAACCTCAGGTCGGGGAGGCGATCATCCCACCGTCAGGGGGAGGGCCGCACGTGCGGATCCGCCAGAATCCGCAATCGTGCGTCCGCTCCCCCGTCGAGGGTCCCGCGGTGGGGCTAGGCCTCGCCCTTCACCAGCACGGCCGACAGGGCGCCGCCGGTGCCCTCGCTGACCGACACGACCCTCCAGCCGTCGGCGGCGCGGGCGTTCAGCGCTGCCGGCAGGCTCTCGCCGGTGCCGGTCTCGACCGCGTACTCGGGCTTGGGGGCGTCGGGCTCCTCGCCCTGCTCCACGCGCTTCTTGAAGGCGTTGTAGGGACGGACCACGAGGAAGAAGACCACGGCCGCGATGATCAGGAACGTGATCACGGCGTTGATGAAGGCGCCGTACTGGAACCGGCTGCCGTTGATGGTGAAGTCGAGCTGGCTGAAGTCCGGCTGTCCACCGATGGCGGCGAGCAGCGGGGTGATGATGTTGGCGACGAAGGCGGCGATGACCGCGCCGAATGCCGTCGCGATGATGACCGCGACCGCGAGGGCGACGACGTCGCCCTTGAGGACGAACTCCTTGAAGTCCTTTGCTGCGTTCTTCACGAGTGGCTCCCTGGCTGAGTGGGCACGGCCCGAACTTAACCAGCGCGCACGGCCCGGGGTCGCCCGGGAGCGCTTCCGTGACCCAGGACGGTCCTCAGTTGATGCGCCGCTCCCGGCCGGCCCACTCGCGCTCGCGCAGCTCGAACTTGCGGACCTTGCCCGTCGAGGTGCGCGGCAGCTGGGAGATGATCTCGAAGACGTCCGGGCACTTGTAGCCGGCGAGCCGCTCCCGGACGTGCGCGGCCAGCGACGCGCCGTCGGCCTCGCCGCCGGGGCGGAGCACGACGAAGGCCTTCGGCCGCTCCCCCCAGCGGTCGTCGGGCACCCCGATCACCGCCACCTCCAGCACCGCCGGATGGCTGCCCACGGCCTGCTCCACCTCGATCGTCGAGATGTTCTCGCCCCCCGAGATGACGACGTCCTTGGCACGGTCGCGCAACTCGATGTAGCCGTCGGGGTGCTGCACGCCCAGGTCGCCCGAGTGGAAGACCCCGCCCCGGAAGGCGGCCTCGGTGCCCTCGGGGTCGTCGAAGTACCCCTTCATGACGTTGTTGCCGCTCATCACGATCTCCCCCACCGTGACGCCGTCCCAGGGCACGTCGGCGCCGTCGGGGCCGAGCACGCGGATCGGGTCGGCCATCACCATCGCGACGCCCTGCCGCGAGAGCAGCCGGGCGCGGTCGGCCGGCTGCTCGCCGTCCCAGGCCGTCTGCCACTGGCACACCGTGTGCGGGCCGTAGGTCTCGGTGAGGCCGTAGACGTGGATGATGCGCGCCCCGAGGGCCTCGGCCTCGGCGAGGGTCGCCGGGTTTGGGGGGGCCGCCGCGGTCATCACCGTGAGCCCGTCCTCCAGGGGGTGGGCGCTCTCGGAGTTGACCAGCAGCGACAGCACCATCGGCGCGCCGTTGAGGTGGGTCACGCCCTCCTCGTCGATCAGGCGCCACATCTCCTCACCGCGCACGGCCCGCATGCACACCTGCCGGCCCCCGGCGGCGACGATCGCCCAGGGATGGCACCAGCCGTTGCAGTGGAACATCGGCAGGGTCCAGAGGTAGACCGTGCGCATGTCGTGCCCGGCGGTGATGTTCTCGCCGAGCGCATTCAGGTAGGCGCCCCGATGGGTGTACATCACGCCCTTCGGGGTGCCGGTCGTGCCCGAGGTGTAGTTGATCGCGATCGTCGCGTCCTCGTCGTCCACCGTCCACGGCAGCGGCTCGTCGGAGCCGCGCGCGAGGAGCTCGGCGTAGGCGGTCCCCGGGGGCGCCGGCGTGCCGTCGTCGTCGTCCCACACCAGCTCCCCGACGCCGAGGCGCTCCCGCACGGGCGTCACCGATCCGGCGAGGGCCGTGTCGGCGATCAGCATGCGGGCCCCGGAGTGGCGGCAGATCGCCGCGACCTCCTCCGGCGCGAGGCGGGTGTTGAGCGCCACGAGCACGCCGCCGGCGAGGGGCACCGCGAAGTGGGCCACCAGCAGCGCGGGCGTGTTCGGGCACAGGTAGGCGACGCGGTCGCCCGGCCCCACACCCGAGGCGCGGAGAGCGCGCGCGGCCCGCGTGACCCGCTCCGCCAGCGCGCGGTAGGTGATGCGCTCGTCGCCGTGGACGACCGCCGTCGCGTCGGCGAACACCGACGCCGAGCGCTCGAGCAGCGCGAGCGGGGTGAGCGGGGCGATGTGGACGGGCACGGGACCTCTCTACGGGGCGGCCGGGCGGCGGTCAAGCGGCGCGGCCGCGTGCAGGCGCACCGAGAGCGCGGCCGCGATGAGCGCGATCGCCGCGCACGCGAGCCCGATCGCGCCGTAGCCGGGGCCCTCGAACACCGGGCCCATGACGGCCGCCCCGAGCATCACACCGATGTAGGTGGTGGAGCTCATCAGGGCGACGACCGCGCCGCGGCCGGCCGGCATCGCGTTGGTGGCGAGGGTCGCCATCGCGGTGAGGAAGCCCGCCTGCTGCGTGCCCATGAGGATGAGGACGGCCCCGAGCGCGACGGGCGCGGCGGCGGTGAAGGGCAGCGCCGCGAAGAGGGCCGTCAGGGCGAGCAGGGTGAGCGTCACCGCGCGGGCCTTGCCGATCCGGTCGATCACCCAGCCGTTCGTCGACATCGCGGCCACGCCGATGCCGTAGAGGAGGATCAGCCCGGCGGCCGGCCCGCTGCCGACCTCGAGCTCGTCGCGCAGGAAGCTGCCGAGGTAGGTGTAGACGCCGTAGAACGCCAGCATGTCGAGCAGATTGACCAGCAGCAGCCAGCGCACCGCGCTCACGCCGAGCGCCGCGCGCAGGCCGACGCGCGGGGAGGCCGGGGCGCCTTCGGGCCGGGCCGTCGCGGGGGGCAGCAGACGCACGGCCATCGCCGTCGCCACCACGGCCAGCAGCGCGAGGGCCGCGAGCGCCTCGCGCCAGCCGGCGACCTCGCCGATCAGCCCGCCGAGCGGCACGCCCGCCACGAGCGCGAGCGCCCACCCGGAGATCACCCAGCCCATCACCCGGGCACGGCTCTCGTAGGGCACCTCGTCGCCCACCCATGCGTAGGCCGCCGGCAGGAAGAGCCCCGACCCCCCCCCGCAGAGCGCGCGCCCCACGACCAGGCTCGGCAGGCTCGGCGCGATCGCGCACGAGCTCGTCGCG
>JAEMRL010000122.1 GCA_016463385.1 Thermoleophilia bacterium | reverse complement strand
GAGTAGGGCTCGTCGAGCAGCAGCAGCACCGGGTCGTGGAGGAGGGCCCGGGCGAGTCCGAGGCGCTGGGCCATGCCGCGGCTGAAGGTGCGCACCGGGTCGAACGACCGCGCCCGCAGCCCCACCCGGTCGAGCCCGGCGTCGATCCGCTCGCGCGCGTCGGGCAGGCCGTAGAGCGACGCGTACAGCTCGAGGTTCTGCCGGGGCGTCAGGTCGAGGTAGACGAGGGGGTCGTGCCCGAGGTAGCCGATGCCCGCGCGCGCGCGGGTGCGGCCCCCGGGCAGGTCCTGGCCGCACACCGACAGGGTGCCGGCGTCGGGGCGCAGCAGGGTCGCGACCATCCGCAGCAGTGTGCTCTTGCCCGCGCCGTTCGGGCCGAGCACGGCGAGGCACTCGCCCGGCCGCAGCGCGATGTCGACCCGGTCGACCGCGGCACGGTCGCCGAACCGCTTCACGAGGCCGCTGCCCCGCACCAGGGTGGTCTCTACAGCGTCACCTCGGCGACCGTGAAGACGAGGAAGACCACGGCGAGAAGGCCGTTCGACTGGGCGAAGGCCGCCTGTACGCGGCGCGTGTCGCCGGGGCGCACGATCGCGTTCTCCACCAGCAGCACCACCGCGCAGATCGCGACCCCCGCGAAGTAGAGGGCGCCGGCGCCGGCGGCCGACCCCGCCCCGGCCAGCAGCGCGACGGCCGCCACGTGCAGCGCGCGCGTGAACCAGAGGGCCCGGCGCTCGCCGAAGCGCGCCGGGATCGAGTGCACGCCGTTGGCGCGGTCGAACTCGACGTCGAGGAGGGCGTAGATGACGTCGAAACCGGCGATCCAGGCGGCCACCCCGAGGCCGAGCATGATCGGGGCGGGCCCGAGGTCGCCGGTCACCGCGAGCCAGGCGCCCATCGGCGCGATGCCGATGGTGAGGCCGAGGGCGAGGTGGCAGAGCCAGCTGACGCGCTTGGCGAGGGGGTAGAGCACGAAGGCCGCCACCGGCACGGGCCAGAGCACCCAGGTCTCCTCGGGCAGCTGGGACACCGCCACGAGCAGCAGCGCGAGGCTGACGGCGCAGAACGCGACCACCTGGCCGACCTTCAGGCGGCCGGAGGGGATCTCCCGGGAGGCTGTTCGCGGGTTCCGGGCGTCGATGTCGGCGTCGATGATCCGGTTGAGCGCCATCGCGAGGCTGCGGGCCCCGACCATGGCGAGGAGGATCCAGCCGAGCGTGGCGGCGCTCGGGATCTCCATGTCCGCGAGGAGGGCCGCGGAGAGGGCGAAGGGAAGCGCGAAGATCGTGTGCGAGAAGCGCACGAGGCCGAGCAGGGCGGGCACGAGCCCCAGTCCCGCCGCCTGCGGCGCGGCCCCCGAGGAGGTGGTCACGCACCGATGTTACCGGCGCCGCGGACGCCCTCCCGGCGATTCCCGCACCGGCGACGATGAGCCCGCGGTGCCGGGACGGTCGAGCCCCGGCGACCGGATCGACCGCCCCGGAGGTCCACTCCGGCGGGACCTGCCCGCGTCGGCGATCACGGGGCGGGGATCTCCGGACGGTAGGTGCCGAAGCACCAGACGTTGCCGTCGCAGTCGCGCGCGGCGAACTCGCGCGATCCGTAGTCCTGGTCGGTGAGCCCCATGACGATCTCGGCGCCCGCGGCGGCCACGTGCGCGTGGAGCGCGTCGGGGTCGTCGACCGCCACGTAGACCGCGATCGGCCCCTCGAAGTGGAAGGGGTTCCCGTCGTCGGCCCAGAGGGTCGGGGCGACATTGCCCGTGCCCACCACCACCTCGGCGTGGACGAGAGGCTCGGCCGGGTCCGGCGGGTGGACCGCCGTGACACGGGCGTCGAAGCAGCGCGTGAGCCAGGCGAGCGCCGCCCGGGGATCGCGGTAGGGGATGATCGGGAAGGCGCCGTTGACGATCGTCCGGGTGGTCATCGCGCTGCTCCTCTGACGGGTTCGACGGATGCGGAGGAGGCTATGAGCCGCCGGGCGGGTGGTCTTGGACGTAATTGACGTCGTCGTCGCGCAGCGCCGAGGGAGTGGTGCCGGCGAGGTCCCGCACCTCCCGGGCGAGGTGGGCCTGGTCGGAGAAGCCGCAGCCCGCCGCGGCGCGCGCGAGACCGATCCCGGGCTCGGCGCCGAGCAGGGCGCGGAGGCGCTCGAAGCGGACGATGCGCGCGACGGTCTTGGGCGGCAGCCCGACCTCGGCGCGGAAGCGCGCGATCAGGCGGCGGTGGCTCCAGCCGAGCTCGCGGGCGAGGTCGCCGATCGCGACACGGCCACCGCTCGCCGACAGCCGCCCGAGCGCCCACGCGGCGCCCGGGTCGGGATGCCCGCTGCGCGCGAGCCGCGCGGCGACGACGCGCTCGACGAGGGCGATGCGCGCGTCCCAGCCGTGGGTGGCGTCGAGGCGCTCGGCGAGATGCCCGGCCGACGGGCCGAGGACGTCCTCCAGCGCGACCGACCGGTTGGCGATCTCGCTCATCGGCATGCCGAGCAGGCGCCGGGCGCCGAGCGGGGTCAGGTCGACCTGAAGGCAGCGGGCCGTGCCCGGGTGCTCCACGCTGACCGGCCCGTCGGTGAGACCGGCCACGAAGGAGCGCAGGCGCTCGGGCGGGCGCGCGGGGTGATGGGGGTCGCCGACGCTCCAGCCCTCCCCGAGGTCGATGATCAGCGGCACGTACGTGCACGGGAGCTCGCGGAAGCCCACCGGCCCCGAGGAGGACTCGGCGAAGCCGGTGTAGCCGACGACGACCCCCGCCAGGTGCGGGCCGGGAGCGCGGACGACGAGCTCGGACGACATCGCCCGACGGTAGACCAGGGCGGGCGGCGGGGCCAGGGCGCACCGGGGCCCGGGCTAGCCGGCGAGCTGCCCCGGAGGGTCGGCGGCGCCGTAGATCGCCGGGCGGCCCGTGGCGAGACCCCAGAACTGGTCGCCGTGGTCGTAGTGCCACCACTCCTCGTGGTAGGCGGTGAAGCCCTGGCCGGCCATCGCCCAGAAGAGCAGCCGGCGCAGGCCGCGGGCCTCGCCGGGCACGTCCTCGAGCGCCCGCGCGCCGGCCTCCTCGACGAAGGCGTCGAAGCTGGTGCCGAGGTCGAGCGGCCGGCCGTCCCCGTCGCCGAGGGTCAGGTCGACCGCACCGCCGGTCAGGTGGGGCGGCGGCGCCGCCATCGACCGGGAGGGCGCGGTCACGTAGCGCGCGGCGGCCTCCTCGAGGGCCGCGGCGGGCCAGTCGTAGTGCACCATCGTGAGCTCGTCGAGATAGCCGTTGTAGAGGGCCGCCTGGGTGGCGAGCGGCCGGTAGCCGTCCCAGACGATCAGGCTGCGCCCGTCGGGCAGGCCGGCGGCGACGGTCCCGAGTCGGTCGGCGACCCCCTCGCGGACCCAGCCCTCGGGCAGGGCGCCCGCCAGGCCCATCGCGTGGTACTGCGGGGCGTCGTGCACCCGCGGGCCGATCTCGGCGACCCGCACCAGCGGCTCGTCCACCGGCTCGATCTCCACGTCCTGCCACCCGTGGGTCGAGGTCATCATCGGGATGGCCCGGAGGGAGCTCACCGCGATCCCCATTCGGCGGCGTCGATCCGGGGCCCCGGGTCCTCGCCGGCGGCGATCGCGAGGAAGGGCTCCACGACACGCGAGGGGTGCGGCACGGTCTGGGGATCCTCGTCGGGGTAGGCGGCGGCCCGCATCGCGGTGCGGAGCGGTCCCGGGTTGACCGCCACGCAGCGGATGCCGGTGTCGCGGAGCTCCTCGCGCAGCATCGTGGTGACCCCCTCCAGGCCGAGCTTCGACACGGCGTACGCCCCCCAGCCGGCCCGCCCGGCCGCGCCCGAGGTGACGTTGATGATGGCGCCGCCCTGCGAGATCGCGGGGATGAGCGCCGTCGTCCACTGGACGGTACCGGTGAGGTTGACCGCCATGACCGCGTCCCACAGGTCTGCGGGGTAGTCGGCGATCGGCGTACGGGTCCCGAGGAGGCTCGCGTTGTTCACCACGGCGTCCACGCGCCCGAGCACGGCCAGCGTCTGCGCGGCCGCCTCCTCGACGCTCCTGGGATCGCCCAGGTCGAGTGGCACCCCCTGCACGTCGGCGCCCCTCTCGCGCACGCGCGCCATCGTGCCCTCGAGCCGCCGTACCGTCGTCGCCGTCACCACGAGGCGGGCTCCCTCGGCGGCGAACCCCTCCGCGAGCGCGCGGCCGAGGCCCCGGGAGGCGCCCGTCACCACCACCCGCATCCCCGCGAGCCGTTCAGTCACCGCGGCCGCTCCTGGCCCCGGAGGGCGGGAGCGTCGCCAACTAGTCCTTCAGCTCCTGCCGAGACGGCTCGGGAACCTCGGGGGTCGTCTGGGCGGGGAAGACGCCGCTCTCGGGCGAGGTGCCGGCGACCGAGGCGATGTAGGCGGCCACGTTGACGGCGTCCTGCCCGGTCACGAGGTCCCGCGGCATCGGCTTCTGGGCCATCTTGATCCACCGCTCGATGGTGCCCTGGAACTGCGAGTCGTCGAAGCCGGCCTGTCGCGAGGCGCGCCAGGAATCGTCGAGGTTCGGCCCGATGACGGCCACCGGCGTGCCGGCGTCCTCGAGCGTGTGGCAGCTGGCGCAGAGGTTGACGAAGCTCGTCTTGCCGGCGTCCAGGTCGGCGGGCTCGCCGCTGTCGCCACAGGCGGAGAGGCCCACGGCCGCGACGCCCACGGCGACGACTGCCGCCAGGCGGCGGGCCCTACGGCGCGGAGAGGTCATACGAGGTACACCAGGATGTAGAGCAGGACCCAGACCACATCGACGAAGTGCCAGTAGAGGCTGGAGGCCTGCAGGGGCGTGGACCACTGCGGCGTGAAGTCGTGCGCCCGCTTGACCCGGATGTAGCAGAGGGTCAGGAGCGTGAGGCCCACGAAGACGTGGAGTCCATGGAATCCGGTCAGCGTGTAGAAGGCCGAGCCGAAGGCCTGGTCCTGCGGCGTGAACCCGAGGTGGATGTACTCGTTCACCTGGATCAGGAGGAAGGTGGCGCCGAGCAGCATCGTGACCAGCAGGCCGCGCTCGAGGCCCTTCCGGTCGCCGTAGTGCTTGAGGCGGTGCTCACCCCAGTGGATCGTGAAGCTCGAAGCCACCAGGATCGCCGTGTTGACGCCCGTGATGATCTTCGGCAGCTCGAAGGGCTCGCCCTCGGAGTTGAGCGGCGGCCACTGGTCGGCCACGTTGAAGCGGACGAAGAAGTAGGCGGCGAACAGCGAGCCGAACAGCATGACCTCGGAGCCGATGAAGAACATCATCGACAGCATCCCCATGCTGATCTGGCTTCCCCGCGAGGGAGGCGGCGTCGCCTGGGAGGGCGCGCTCATCGTGGGCTCGACGGTGGCCATCGGCTAGCTCCCGGACGGGGAGGCCGGCGCCTCCGCATCGACGACGATCCGCTCGACGGGGACGCTTCCGGCGGCGGTGCGGACCGCGGCCAGGGCCTCGTCCGACTCCAGGCGGCCGCCGCGGGCGGCGATCACCAGGATCTCGTCGGCGTGGTGCTCGGCCACCGCGATGCGGGCCGCGGCGGCGGCGTCGCCGTCGAGGACCTCACCGCGCGACTGGACCCCGACCGACTGGAGGCCGTCGATGGCGGCGCGGACGCGCTCGAACGTGGCGGTGCGCTGCTCCTCGGCCTCGTCGGTCCAGCCGGGACCGCTCAGGTGCATGGGCGAGAGGAGGACGACCCCGATGGGCTGCCGGTCGGCGCGCTCGCGCAGGGCGGTGACGAGCCCCGCGGTGCCGAGGCCCGCGTCGGCCACGACCACGACCTGCGACACACCCGGGCGGCTGAGGGGCGCGCGCGCCTCCTCGGGCCGGACGACGACGCGGGTGATGCCGAGGCCCGTGCTCTTGCGCAGGCGGTCGACCATGTCGTCGGCCATCCAGCCGGACTGCCCGGTGGGGTAGGTCGCGAGCATGACCTCGTGCACGTCCTCCTCCGCGGTGATCGCGGCGGCGGCGGCGAACGGGTCGCCCTCGACGACGGTGCCCGAGGCGTCGATGCCGGCCTCGGCGAGCACCGACAGCGCGACCTGCAGGCGACGGTCGGCGGCCCGGGAGTCGCCGCCCTCGTTGGCCACGGCGAAGGTGAAGCGCCAGAGGCCCTCGGAGGCGCGGTGGCGGATCTCGTCGATGAGCGCGGCGGAGGCGACGGTCTCGTTGGCGATGACCACGATCGTGCGCTTCTCGGTCTCGGTGAGCTCGCCGCCGATCTCCTCGGGGGCGAAGACCACCGCGTGGCGCGCGCCGGGGATGCCGTACTGGTACGGGCCTCCGACCACCTGCGGGGTCGCCTCGAAGTTGAAGAGCGACGGCGGCGACGACACGAGCCACTCGAGGGTGCGGCCGCGCCAGGGGTTCCAGGGCGCTTTCGGGCCGGATCGCCACGAGGTGATCATGTTGTAGAAGAAGACGAGGAAGCCGAGCGTCATCACGATCGACGCGATGCCGATGAACTGGTTCACGGCTTCGAAGCGTTCGTCGTAGGCGGAGACGCGGCGGGGCATGCCCTGGATGCCGAGCCAGTGCATCGGCATGAAGGTGGCATTGAAGCCGATGAAGATGATCCAGAAGCTGATCATCCCGAGCGTCTCGTTGTACATCTTCCCGGTCATCTTCGGGAACCAGTAATGGACCCCGGCGAAGATGGTGAAGACGCTGCCGCCGACGAAGACGTAGTGGATGTGGGCCACCACGAAGTAGGTGTCGGTCACCTGGATGTCCACGGGGATGACGGCCAGCATCACGCCCGAGAGCCCGCCGATGACGAACACCCCGATGAAGCCCATCGCGTAGAGCATCGGCGTCTTGAGGTGGATCTTGCCGCCCCACATGGTCCCGAGCCAGGAGAAGATCTTCACGCCGGTGGGGATCGCGATGATGATCGTGGTGATCATCATGGGCACGCGCAGCCACGCCGCCATGCCGCTGACGAACATGTGGTGCGCCCAGACCCCGAAGCC
>JAEMRL010000121.1 GCA_016463385.1 Thermoleophilia bacterium | reverse complement strand
CAGCCGAGCGGGCCCGCGCTCACGCGTCCAGCCATTCGACGGTGAGTCCCTGCTCCTCGCGGTAGGCGGCGAACTCGTCCTCGTGCCCGCGCTCCACCAGCAGCACGAAGCGCTGCCCGTCGGGGTTGGTCGCCAGGCACGCGCGCAGGCCGAACGAGGGCAGGCGGCGGTCGACCGACGGGGTGGCGTAGAAGCCCCACGACTTGCGGGCCACGTCGTACTCGCCGCCCGAGGGTGTGGTGAGGGTCACCTGCTCGTCCGGGTCGAGCGCGAGGCGCCCGGTGTCGCTCATCTCCACCTCGGCCAGGCGGCCGGCGCGGAAGCGCCGGGGTGGATCGACGGGATCGAACCTCATGACCAGCTCCAGTCCGGGATCAGGAAGTCGTCGATCACCCAGGCGCCGTCGCGGCGGCTCCAGACCCGGGGATCGCGGAAGCCGTCGGCGGCCTCCTCGACGGCCGCCCGGCCGAGGCCGGTGAACGCGCCGAAGCGCTCCAGGTCGTCGTGCGGGGTCTCGTCCCCGCGCGCACGGATGGCCGCGACGGCCTCCTCGCGCGTCATCCGGCCGTTGCGGATCTCGAGCGACAGGTTGTCGAAGGTGCGCGTGAAGCCGAACTTGTGCCACTTCAGCCAGTGGTGCACCGAGATCATGTCGTCGTCGATGTCGGCGTAGTCGTATGCGCCGGTGCGCGGGCCGCCGGGGTCGCGCCGGAACCCCCGCGCCTCGGCCGCCGCGAGCACCGTCTCGGGGTCCCAGGGGAGGAAGTGGCCGAGGAAGACCGCCCGGCAACCGGCCGCCTCGAGCTCCGCGTCGGAGGGCGCGCGGTGGGCGATCAGGTCGCGCTCGGTGAGGCCCTCGGCGCCGACCCAGTCGCGCCAGGTGGTGCCGCCGGTGACGCCGAAGCGCGCCAGCCAGGCGGCGTCGAGGGCCTGGCCCACCCCCACCCCGTCGCTGGTGCCGTACTCCACGGCCGAGTTCTCGCCCCACACCACGAGCGGTATGCGGAAGCGCACCGCGATCGAGAGCGGGATGGCGAAGAGCGCCATGTGCATCGGGATCGCGGGATCGCCGCGGCGCAGGAAGGCGGCCCGGGCGAACGCCGCCTCCACGCGCGGCGACACCGAGTAGTCGATGTGGTCGACGCCGAGGGAGATCAGGTTGCGCAGGTTGCGCTCGCCGATGGCCGTGCGTCCCGGCGGACGCCACGTCACGCAGAGCGGCCGCAGCCCGGCGTCGAGGCAGGTGGCCACCTGCCAGGTCGAGTCCTTGCCGCCGCTGACGGGCACCAGGCAGTCGTAGCCGCCGTGCGCGCTCTCCCGGGCCCACTCCGCCAGGCGCGTCCAGTCGCCGGCGCGCGCGTCCCAGTCGATCGCGGGGCGTGCCTCGTGCGCACGGCACGCCGTGCAGACGCCCTCGGCGTCGAGGGCGAGGTTCGGCCGGGTGTCGGGGAGGACGCAGCGGCTGCACCACCTCATGAGGCCCTCCCGGATCGCCGTCGGCGCGGTCGTAAGAAACGCGGCGCCGATGTCGAATACACGACGGTGCTGATGATCGTCGACATCGGGCTGTCCAACATCGGCTCGGTCCGCCAGGCCTTGAGCAGGGTGGGCGCCGAGAGCATGACGGCGCGCTCGGCCGGAGACCTGGCGGGAGCGGACGCCGTGATCCTGCCCGGCGTTGGCGCGTTCGGCGACGGCATGGCCGCGCTGCGCGACCAGGGGCTCGTGGAGCCGCTCCGCGCCCACGCGGCCGCGGGCCGGCCCCTGCTCGGCATCTGCCTGGGCATGCAGCTGCTCGCGAGCTCCAGCGAGGAGCACGGCGATCACGAGGGGCTCGGCATCGTCCCGGGCCGCGTGGTGCGCCTGAGCCCGTCCGACCCTGCGCTGCCGGTGCCGAACATCGGCTGGTGCGACGTCGCCGACGTCTCAGACGTGGGCGTCGCCTCGCCGGAGGGGGACGAGGCGTACTACTTCGCCCACGGCTACCACCTGATCCCCGACGACCCGGCCGACGTGGCCGGTGTCTTCGACTACGGCGGACCCGTGACGGCGATCGTGCGCCGGGGATCGGTGACCGGCGTGCAGTTCCACCCCGAGAAGAGCCAGGACGCGGGCCTCGAGATGCTGGAGCGCTTCACCGCCTCGGCGGTGCCCGCGTGAGCGCCGTGCGCCCGCGCCTGGTGCCGGTGCTGCTGCTCAAGCACGGGCTGCTGGTGCGCAGCCAGTGGTTCCGCATCCACCAGGTGATCGGCAACCCGGTCGCCACCGCCGAGCGCTACTCGCACTGGAACGTCGACGAGCTGGTGCTGCTGGACATCAGCGACCACGACCACCACGACCTGCGCCGCGACGACCTCGAGCTGCGCATGGCCGGCACCACCGCCCTCGACGTGCTGCGCGCGGTGGCCCCGGCGTGCGCGATGCCCCTGACCTTCGGGGGTCGCATCCGCACCCTCGAGGACATGCGCCTGCGCCTGGAGGCCGGCGCCGACAAGTGCGTCATCACCACCGGCGCCCTCGACGACCCCGACCTGATCGGGGCCGCGGCCGGCCGCTTCGGCGCGCAGTTCGTCGTTGTGGGCATCGACGCCGCGCGCGCGGCCGACGGCACGCTGGAGGTGATGGCCGACGGCGGATCACGGCGCACCGGTCTGCACCCGGCCGAGTGGGCCGCCGAGGCCGAGCGACGTGGGGCCGGGGAGATCCTGCTGCAGTCGGTCGACCGCGACGGCACCGGCTCGGGCTACGACCTCGACCTGGTGCGCGCGGTCTCGGAGGCCGTGACGATCCCCGTGGTCGCCTGCGGCGGCGTCGGCCGCTACGAGCACCTGGCCCCCGCCATCGCCGCGGGCGCCTCGGCGGCGGCCGCGGCCAACCTCTTCCACTTCTTCGAGCTGAGCTACCCGAACGCCAAGCGGGAGATGATCGCGGCGGGGGTGCCGGTGCGACCGGTGTCGCTCGGCAGCCGCTTCTTCCCGCGCGAGCGGGAGATCGACACCGCCGAGCGCGACCGGCGCCTGGCCGCCCGCGCCGCCGCCGCCGGGACCCCGCTGCCGCGCGACACACCGCGCCCGCCCGAGCCGATGCGCTGGTGCACCCGCTGCGTCTACCCGGTCATCAGCGCCGTGCCCCTCGAGCTCGACGAGCACGGCGTCTGCAGCGGCTGCCGCGTGCACGACGCGCGCATGGAGATCCCGGCCGCCGAGTGGGACCGGCGGCGCGAGCTGCTCATCGAGCTGCTCGAGCGGGCCCGTAGCCGCGACGGCAGCCGCCACGACTGCGTCATCCCGGTGAGCGGCGGCAAGGACTCCTGGTTCCAGGCCCACACCATCGTGGAGCTCGGCTACAACCCGCTGCTGGTCACCTACAACGGCAACAACTGGACCCCCGCAGGCTGGCGCAACGTGCACCGCATGAAGGAGGTCTTCGGCCTCGACCACGTGATGATCTCGCCGTCGGTGCGCACGCTCACCGCCCTCAACCGCCTGGGCATGAGCGTGATGGGCGACATGAACTGGCACGCCCACGTCGGCATCACCACGGCTCCGGTGCAGGAGGCCGTGCGCCGCGGCATCCCGCTGGTGATCTGGGGCGAGCACGGCTACCTCGACCTCGGCGGCCAGTTCTCGTTCGACGACTTCCCCGAGATGAGCTACCGCGACCGCTACGAGCACTTCGCCCGCGGCTACGAGTGGAACTACTTCGTCGGGCTGGAGGGGCTGAGGACCGGCGATATGACGCCGTACCGCTACCCTTCCGACGCCGCGATGCACGCGATCGACCTGCGGGGCATCTACCTCGGCAACTTCGTCCCCTGGGACGCCAATGCGCACGTCCACGAGATGATCGACCGCTACGGATTCGAGGTCTCCGACGAGCCCTTCGACCGCACCTACCGCCGCTTCTCGAACCTGGACGACATGCACGAGAACGGCGTGCACGACTACCTGAAGTTCATCAAGTTCGGCTACGGCCGCGCGACCGACCACGCCTGCAAGGACATCCGCGCGGGCGCGATCAGCCGCGAGGAGGGCATCGCGCTGGTGCGCCGGCACGACCACGTCAAGCCGCGCGACCTGGCCCGCTGGCTGGCCTACACCGGCACCACCGAGGAGTGGTTCGACCGCGTCGCCGACACCTTCCGCGACCCGCGGGTCTGGCGCCGCGAGGCGGGCGAGTGGGTGCGCGACGAGATCGGCGCGGCGGCGGTGCCCGCGTGAGCACGCAGCCTCCCCTGTCGGAGTCGGAGCTCTGCCCGCCGTCGCTGCTGGCCGCCCAGGAGGCGGCCTACGCGCGCGACTGCGCCCGGCTGCGCGAGCGCGCCCGCCTCTCGCCCGCGGCGTGTCCGGCCTGCGGGCGCGACGAGCCGGCACCCGGCTTCTCGAAGGACGGCTTCGACTGGGCGACGTGCCCCGGGTGCGCCACGCTCTACATGACCCCGCGCCCCTCGCCGGACGACCTGGCCGAGCACTACGCGGGATCCGAGGCCTACCGCCTCTGGGCCGAGGAGATCTTCCCCGCCTCCGAGGCCGCCCGGCGCGAGAAGGTGCAGCGCCCGCGCCTCGTGCGCCTGCTCGAGCTCTGCGACGAGCACGGCGTCACGCCGGGCACGCTGGTCGAGATCGGCCCCGGCTTCGGCACCTTCTCCGCGCTGGCCCGCGAGGGCTTCGATCGCGTGATCGCGGTGGAGCCGACGCCCGGCCTCGCCGCCGCCTGCCGCGAGCGCGGCGTCGAGACGGTGGAGATGGGCGTCGAGCGGGCCGCCGCGGAGCTGCCGCCCGCCGACGTGGTCGCCGGGTTCGAGGTGATCGAGCACCTCCATGACCCGGCCGGCGTCGTGGCCGCCTGCCGCGACCTCCTGCGCCCCGGCGGCCTGCTGCTGCTGACCTGCCCCAACGCGGAGGGGTTCGACATCGCGACGCTCGGCGCCGCATCGCTGGCGGTCGATCCCGAGCACCTCAACCTCTTCTCGCCCGGTGGGCTCGCAGGGCTGGTCGAGCGGTCCGGCCTCGAGGTGCTTGAGGTCGCGACCCCCGGTCGCCTCGACGCCGAGTTCGTGCGCGAGGCCACCCTGAGGGGCGATCTCGACCTTTCGGGGCAGCCGCTGCTGCGGCGGGTGCTGATCGACGAGTGGGAGCGCCTCGGCGAGCCCTTCCAGCGCTTCCTCGCCGACGCGGGGCTCTCCTCGCACATGTGGCTGGTGGCCCGCCGTGGCCGATGAGCGCCGCGCGGCCGAGGAGGCCGTGCGCCGCTGCTACTCCACGTGGAGCACCACCTACCACGACGAGTACTACGGCGAGGCGGCGGCCCACCCCCCCGTGCACCGCGACCTGCTGCTGTCGCTGCTCGACGGCACGGGCGCCCGCGACCTGCTCGACGCCGGCTGCGGGCCCGCGTCGTTCCTGCGCCACCTCGACGGCACGGGCATCCGCCCGTACGGCTTCGACCTGACGCCCGAGATGGTCGCCGAGGCGCGCCGGGTGCTGGGAGACGACCGGGCCGTGTGGGAGGGCAGCGTGCTCGATCCGGGCGCGTTCCACCCGCCCGGCGAGCCTGGTCGCCGCTTCGACGCCGCCGTGTGCGCCGGCGTGCTGCCGCACATCCCCGCCGAGGCCGACGCGGCGGTGCTGGCCTCGCTGGCAGGGGCCGTGAGGCCCGGCGGGCTGGTCGCGGCGACCGCGCGCAACGAGCTCTTCGGCCTCTTCACGCTCAACCGCTACTCCCGCGACCTCTTCCACGACCTGGTCGACGTGGACGGCCTCCGCGCCGAGGCCCTGCCCGAGGAGCGCGAGGACCTGGAGCGCGGCCTCGCCGCGATGGACGAGCGCTTCCGCACCGACCTGCCGCCGCTGCGCACCGGAGACGACGGCGCGCCCGGCTACGACGAGGTGCTCTCGCGCGCCCACAACCCGCTCGCCCTGCGCGACGCCGCCGAGGCCGCCGGCCTGCGCGACGTGCGCCTGCTGTTCCTGCACTTCCACCGGCTGCCCCCGCTGGCGGGCGACGCCGTGCCCTCCCTCCAGCGCCGCGCGAGCCTCGCGATGGACGCCGACCCGTCCGACCCGCGTGGCCTGGTGATGGCGTCGTCGGTGGTCGTCACCGGCACCGCCCCGTGATCCGCGCCGACGGCTGGGACTCCCACGCGGTGTGGGAGCACAGCGCGGCCCTGCGCGAGCTCTACACCGCACGGGCCCGGGGCGAGGCGCCGGAGATGACCTGCGCCGCCCAGGCCGCCGAGCTGCTCGCACCCCGCGTGCGCCCGGGCGAGACGGTGCTGGACGCCGGCTGCGGCAGCGGCCACCTCTGGCACTCGCTCCGCTCGCGCGGCATCCCGGCCGAGTACCACGGCTTCGACGCCTCGGAGACGTTCATCGGCATCGGCCACGCGGAGCTGCCGCGCCACGGCCTGCCGGCCGGGCGGCTGCGCGTGCTCCGCATCGAGGACCTGGCGGGCGAGGCCGACCACGTCGTGTGCATGAACGTCCTCTCGAACCTCGACAACGTGCACCGCCCGCTCGAGCGCCTGCTCGAGACGGCGCGCCGCACGCTGGTGCTGCGGGAGAGCCTCGGCGAGGGCGCGCGGCACTCCTGGGTGGTCGACGAGCACCTCGACGATGGCGCGCGGCTCAAGGTCCACGTCAATCGGTACGACCTGGACGAGGTGACCGACCTCATCGCCTCCCACGGGTTCACGCCGCGCACGGTCGTCGACCGCCGCACCGGCGGCGAGCCCGAGATGGTGATCGGTCACCCTCATTGGTGGACCTTCGTGGTGGCGGAGCGATGACGACCCTCGGCCCCGGCTACCGCGAGTACGTCTCCGACGGGGAGTTCGCCGCCGGCTACACCGACTACCAGCAGCGCTACGCGCTCGAGCCGCGCGAGAGCGACCGGGTCCTGATCGGCCACGTCGTCACGGCCCTGGCCGGGCGCCCCGCGGGGTCCCCCGCCCCCCGGGTGCTCGACATCGGCTGCTCCACGGGCAACCT
>JAEMRL010000120.1 GCA_016463385.1 Thermoleophilia bacterium | reverse complement strand
ATGGCCTGAGAAACACCGAGTGCCCTGCGCTCCGAGGGACGGCCACATGGGACGGCCACGTCCGCGAGCTCGGACGGGTGCGTTGCTCAGCGCCTGCCTCCGTCCCTCGCCCTCGTGCTGCGCGGCGTTGGCCGATCGGAAGGACACAGGTCAAGAGCGCCCTGTCGGGTTCCCTGGTAGCTCGCGTCGGACGGACCTGCATCGCCGGGCGGGGTGATCCGGAGGACCGCCCCGCCCGGCGAGAGGATCACCTCAGTGCGAGGGCGGAGTCCGAGTTGCGGAGGCGCTCGATGGCGAGGGCCTCGATCTGACGGATGCGCTCCCGGGTGACGCCGTGGCGCTTGCCGAGGACGTCGAGGGTGACGGGCTCCTCGCCGCCGAGGCCGTAGCGGGAGACGATGACGCCCCGCTCGCGCTCGGTGAGCTCGCCGAGGAGGTTCATCAGGGCCTCCTCGCGGAGCACCTGACCGGTCTCGTGCTCGGGGTCGAGCGCCTGGTCGTCGGTGAGCAGCGCACCGAACTCGGTCTCGCTGTCGCCCACCGGCGAGTTGAGCGACGCCGACGCGGCGGGCAGCTCGCGCAGCTCCTCGACCTCGGAGGCGGTCATGCCGAGCGCCTCGCCGAGCTCCTCGAGCGTGGGCTCGCGGCCCAGCGAACCCACCAGGGAGCGCTCGGCGCGGGCCAGCTTCGAGATCTTCTCGACCACGTGCACCGGGATGCGGATGGTGCGGCCGTCGTTGGCGAGGCCGCGCTGGATCGCCTGGCGGATCCACCAGGTCGCGTAGGTCGAGAACTTGAAGCCGCGGCGCCAGTCGAACTTCTCGACGGCGCGCACCAGGCCGAGCGTGCCCTCCTGGATCAGGTCGAGGAACGGCAGCCCGCGGTTGCGGTAGTTCTTGGCGATCGAGACGACCAGTCGCAGGTTGGCGGCGATCATGTGGTCGCGCGCCGCGGCGTCGCCCTTCTCCACGCGCTTGGCCAGACGCATCTCGTCGGCGGCGGTCAGGAGCGGCACCTTGCCGATCTCGCGCAGGTAGAGCGCGAGGCTGTCGCCGAGCGCCGGCATCTGGGCCGTCATCCGCAGCGGGGGCGGCGCCTGGGCGGCCAGGCGCGCGCGGGCCTCGGCCTCGTCGATCAGCTCGACGCCGGCCTCCTCCAGCTCCGCGATGGCGGCCTCGACCGCGGCCGGGCCGCGACCCGCCTCCTCGAGTACCTCGGCGACCTCCTCGAGGGAGAGGAAACCGAGCATCTCACCTCGCGCCAGGAGCTCCGGCGGAACGATCTCTGACCCAACGCTGCTGCCGACTGGAATGACTGCCTCCTCGCTGGTGACCGACCGACAAGAGTAGGGACTTTGCATCGCGGGTACGAGGACTTTTCGTCAAGAACATCGCCGTCAACCGTCACCGGCGACCCGCGGGCGGCCGCGGAGCCCATGGCCACGGCGTTCTCGCCGGTTCGGTCACGTTCCGGGGGAAACGGGTCAGGAGCCGTCCGCCGGCCGCCGTGGGCCCCCGGACGGGCCGCCCGCGGCCGGATCGACGAGCTCGACGCCGTCGAGCGGCATCTGCAGGAAGCGTGCCGCGAGCCTGCGGAACGCCTCCGGGTCGCCGCTGCACGCGAAGCGGCGGAGGCCCTCGGGGCCGGGCGGGCGCCGCAGCCCCTTGCGCCCGAGCGTCTCGACCACCTCCCGGGCGATCTCGCTGCGCCCGTCGATCAGCGTCACCCCCGGCAGGGCGCGGCGCAGCAGGCGCGCGACCATGGGGAAGTGCGTGCAGCCGAGGATCACGGTGTCGACGCCCGCCTCGGTGAGCGGCGCCGTGTAGTCGGCCACCATCGCGACGACCGCGTCGTCGATCGCGGCGCCCTCCTGGATCACCGGGGCGAGGCCCGGGCATGCGACCGTGGTGAGGGACACTCCGGCGTCCTGGGCGCGGATCATCCGCGCGTAGGTGCCGGAGCGCGCCGTCGCCTCGGTGGCCAGGAGGCCGACGCGCCGGTTGCGGGTCGCGTGCACCGCGGCCCGCACCTCGGGATGGATCACGCCGATCACCGGCGTCTCCAGCTGCCGCTGCAGCTCCGCGAGGGCCACCGCGGTGGCCGTGTTGCACGCGACGACGATCAGCTTCACGCCCCGCCCCACGAGCCAGCGGCCGATCGCGAGCGCGCGCTCGCGCACCTGCGCGGGTTCCCGGTCGCCGTACGGGAACCAGGCCGTGTCGCCGAAGTAGGTGAAGTCCTCCGCCGGGAGCGCGGCGAGGCATTCGTCGAGGACGGTGAGCCCGCCGACGCCGGAGTCGAAGACCCCGATCGCCTGGGAGGCCGCGAGGGTCACGCGTCCACGATAGACCCGCGCCGTCGCGTCGCTGTCCGGGGTTTCCCGCATCCGCCGTCCGCCCGGGCACCGACGCGCGCGGCGCGGGCGGGGATCACGCTCCGTGCATGGCTGTCACCGCCGCACCCATGCCGCAGGCTCCCCCGGGGATCCGGATGCGCCCCGGCGTGCCCGGCGACGCCGCGCGGATCGCCGAGCTGATCGTCCGCGAGAACCACCGGCCCGCCGACCGCGACGCCATCGCGACGAGCCTCGCGACGGCGCCGAGCATCGTGGCGTTCGACGGCGAGGAGATGGTGGCCTTCTTCTACGGCCGGCCCTTCGCGCCGGACATCGTGGAGATGCAGAACATGCTGATCGCCGCGAGCCATCGCCGCCGGGGCCTCGGTCTCGCGGTGGTGGCGCGGATCGAGGAGGACCTGCGCCAGGCCGGCTATCGCGCCGCCATCGGGGCCAACTCGATCCTCCACCGGGGGACCACGCCCGAGCGCTGCATGACCGCGCGCGCCTTCTGGGTGCGCATGGGCTGGCGGATCATGCTGGCGACCGGCGGCTCGGTGGTGCTGGTGCGCTGGCTCGGCCCCGGGGCCCACCCGGAGGACGGGATCACGGCCCCGCCGTCCTGAGGGCCTGTTAGAACTGGCGCGTGCCCCGCGCTCCCGCCGATGAGGCATCCCGTCCGAGGCGCCGCCGCCGTGTCGTGGGCGTCGCCGGCGCCGCCGTCGCGGGGGTGGTCGCCTACGACCTGACCCAGCGCAAGCACGCGATCCTCCGGAACTTCCCGGTCGTGGGTCACCTGCGCTACGTGTTGGAGGCCTTCGGCCCCGAGCTGCGCCAGTACATCGTCACCGGCAACGACGACGAGCGGCCCTTCTCGCGCAACCAGCGCCGCTGGGTGTACGCGACGGCCAAGCGGCAGGACCCGTACTTCGGCTTCGGATCGGACGTCGACTGGTCGCGCCACCCCGGTCACATCCTGATCAAGCAGGCGGCCTTCCCGCACCGTCCGCCGGACGGCGGCGAGCCCGAGGGCTGGCCGCTGCCCTGCGCCAAGGTGCTGGGCGCCGGCAACGGACGCCGCCACGCCTTCCGGCCCACCTCGGTGGTCAACGTCTCGGGCATGAGCTTCGGTGCCCTCGGGGCGAACGCCGTCGAGGCGATGGACCGCGGCTGCCTCGCCGCCGGGTGCCTCCACAACACCGGCGAGGGTGGGCTGAGCATCCACCACCGCCACGGCGCGGAGCTCGTCTTCCAGATCGGGACCGCCTACTTCGGCTGCCGCGACGACGAGGGGCGGTTCAGCATGCCCGCCCTGCTCGAGCGGGTCTCCGAGGCGCCGGTCCGCGCGATCGAGATCAAGCTCAGCCAGGGCGCCAAGCCGGGCGTCGGCGGGATGCTGCCTGCGGCCAAGGTGACACCGGAGATCGCCGAGGCCCGCGGCGTGCCGGTGGGGCGGGACTGCGAGAGCCCCCCCGTGCACTCCGAGTTCAGCGACGTCGAGGGCCTGATCGCATTCATCGAGCGCATCGCCGACGCCACCGGGCTGCCGGTGGGCATCAAGTCGGCCGTCGGCGAGCTCGGCTTCTGGCAGGAGCTCGCCCAGCGCATGGACGGCCGGCGCGAGGGCCCCGACTTCATCACCATCGACGGCGGCGAGGGCGGCACGGGCGCCGGGCCGCTGGTCTTCACCGACCACGTCGCGCTGCCCCTCCGGATGGCGCTCGCCCGCGTCTACCGGCTCTTCGCCGCCACCGACGCGGCCGAGCGGACCGTCTTCATCGGCTCCGGCCTCCTCGGCCTGCCCGCCAACGCCCTCCTCGCCTTCGCGATGGGCTGCGACATGGTCAACGTCGGCCGCGAGGCGATGCTCGCCATCGGCTGCATCCAGGCCCAGCGGTGCCACACCGGCCGCTGCCCGACCGGCATCACCACCCACTCGCCGTGGCTCCAGCGCGGCCTCGACCCCGAGCGCGCCTCCGAGCGCCTGGCCAACTACGTGACGGGCCTGCGCTCCGAGCTGCTGCGCCTCGCCCGAACCTGCGGGGTCCCGCACCCGGCCCTGGTCGCGTTGGAGCAGATCGAGCTCCTCGAGGGCTCCCGCCCGGTGCCCGCCGCCGAGCGCTTCGGCTACCGCAACGGATGGGGCCTGCCCTCGGAGGCCGACCGCATCGCCGTGGTGGAGCTCATGGACCGGCTCTCACAGACGCGGCCGGAGGCCGAGGGACGGCAGGTCTCCGACCCCGAGCAGATCCCCTAGTGCCCTAGGGCAGGCCGGCGTCCTCCTCGGCGCCCGCGGCGAGGTCGGCCAGCGCGCGGAGGATGTCGAGCGTCGAGAGCAACCCCACCGGGCGCCCCGAGCCCCGGGCGACGACCACCAGGTGCTGGACGCGGGCCTCGTGCATCTGCCGCACGGCGTCGGCGAGCGGCGCGTCCGCGGCGACGCTCTCGAGCCCCTCGCTCGCCAGCTCGGCCACGGTGGCCGGTGGCGTCGAGGCGTCGAGCGCCGTGACGAGGTCGAGGGCGCTGAGCAGCCCGATGAAGCGGTCGTCCTCGGCCGGGTCCTCGGGCACCTCCACGACGGCCAGGCAGTGGATGCGCTCGTCGGCCATCAGCTCGGCCGCCTCCTCGAGGGGCATGCCGGGCGGGCAGATCCGTATCGGGGCGCTCATCACGTCGAGCACCCTCCAGGCCGCGATCGTCGCTCGTGGGTCGTCCGGCATGCCCGCATCATCCCCCACGACGCTCCCCGCCGGCTGCGGGGGCGTCGCGGATCGACCGCGTGGCCGCCCCGGACCGCGCATCCGCGCGCACCCCGATGGAGCGCCCCCCCGGGGGTGCAGAATGGGGGACGGCCCGCACCGGCCGCGCGGCGCGCCGGGCGGGCGAGTCGCATCGGAGGATCCCCGACGATGTCCGGACCGCGGGTGCTGGTGGTCGACGACTCCGCCGAGTTCCGGCGGTACCTTCAGCTGTTGCTGGCACGCGCCGGCTTCACGACGGACGCGGCGGGCGACGGGGAGGAAGCGGTGCGGAGGGCGCGCGAGGAGCCGCCGGCCGTGATCGTCAGCGATCTCGGGCTGCCGGGGATCGACGGGGTCGAGACCCTTCGCCGGCTGCGCGAGGTCTGCGGCGCCCGGACGTTCCTGGTGTCGGGCGCCCTGCTCGCGCCGGCCGTGGCGGCGCAGGCCGACGCGGTGATGGAGAAGCCCTTCGTCGCGGAGGAGTTCATCGCGCGGGTGCGGGAGCTCGCGGCCCGGGCCCCGCACGCCTCCCGGCCGGCCGAGGCCTAGCGGGCGAGGGCCTCGAGGGCGGTGGCGACCCGCACGCACTCCTCGGCGAAGGCCATGAGCTCGCCCTCGGGCACAGCCCCGCCCTCACGCGACCGGGCCTCGATCGACCGGCAGCGCGCGGCGAGGTCGCCCGCGCCGACGAGCGCGCTCGGCGAGCGCAGCGCGTGCGCCGCCCGGGCCCGGGCGTCGGAGTCGCCCGCCCCGAGTACCGCGTCGCGGCGGCCGGGGAGGAGGTCGAGGTAGATCCGCAGGATCTCGGCGGCGCCCTCGGCCCCGCCCATCTCCTGCTCGAGCGCCGCCAGGGCGTCCGCGTCGAGGCTCAGTTGCCGTCGCCCATGCGGTAGCCGACGCCGCGCACCGTGCGCACGTAACCGGCGCCGATCTTGCGGCGCAGGTTGGAGATGTGGACGTCGACGACGTGGTCGTCGCCGTACCAGTTGGCACCCCAGATGCCCTCCAGCAGGGCCGTGCGCGAGACGACGACGCGTGGGTTCGCGGTGAGCGCGTCGAGGAGGTCGAACTCGATCCGGGTGAGACCGACCACCCGGCCGGCGATCGTCACCTCGCGGGCCCCGGTGTCGACCTCGAGGTCGCCGATGCGGCGGACGGCCTCCACGCCCCCCTCGCCCGCGGCGCGCGCGCCGCGCGGACGGCGCAGCATGGCCCGGGCGCGCGCGACGATCTGACGCCCCGAGGCGGGCTTTCGCACGTAGTCGTCGGCGCCGGCGGCGAGGCCGACCAGCGTGTCGATCTCCTCGTCGCGGGAGGTCAGGATGATCACGTAGGCGTCGCTGAAGGCGCGAAGGCGACGGCACACCTCGATGCCGTCCATGGAGGGCAGCCCGAGGTCGAGCACCACGATGTCCGGAGGGCGGGCACGGGCCGCCGCGAGCGCGCGTTCCCCGTCGGAGGCCTCCTCCACGGTGAAGCCGTCGGCCGCCAGGGCCCGCTCGAGCACACGGCGGATCTCGGGCGCGTCGTCCACGATCAGGGCCCGGAGCCCCTGGGCCGGGCGGCCGGTGCTCATGCCGCCACCGGCGCGGGCCGGCCGAACAGATAGCCCTGGGCGAGCGGCACCCGCAGGTCCCGCAGCGACGCGAGCTCGCCGTCGCGCTCCACCCCCTCGGCGATCAGCAGGCTGCCGGTCGCCTCGCCGAAGTGCACGAGCCCGGCCACCATGGCCTCGCGTGAGGGGTCCCGGTCGATGTCGCGCACGAGTGTCATGTCCAGTTTCACGTAGGCGGGGTGCAGGCGGAGGATGTGCCGCAGGCTCGCGTGGCCCGAGCCCGCATCGTCCACGGCGAGGCGGACGTCCGGCCCGGCTGCCGAGACCGACTCGAGCACCGCGCCGTAGTCGTCGATGGCCTCCTGCTC
>JAEMRL010000119.1 GCA_016463385.1 Thermoleophilia bacterium | reverse complement strand
GTAGTAGGGCTCACCCAGTACGTTGAGGGTGCCGCCGGCAGTGCTGGGGTCGGCGTTGCTGGACCCCATGCCGAGGGCGGCAACGGCCGAACCTGTCACAAGTGCGCCCGCGGCCACCAAGATGAGCTTCTTCACGGATCCTCCGTCTCCCGTTTCCGGTCGAACATAGCGCAGTTGTGACAGCTGTGAAAAACGGGGAAGAGGCCTCACAACGGCAGGTGAAGTGGGTCTGACCTGCTTCCTGGGACTTGTATCGTCGGAAGCCCGTCCCGATGTTTCACCCAGGGAGAAACTGATCCGCCTGATTCGCCATTGGCTGATGGCGTGGAGTCGGAGTCAGAACTCCTCGCGGTGCGATTCCTGCTCCACGACCGCCTCGAGGTCGGACAGCCGCCGCATCGCGGACACCGCCCGGGCCGTCGCCGCGGCGCGCGAGCGCACCCCGAGCCGGTCGTAGACGTTCTCCAGGTGCTTCTGGACCGTGCGCGGGCTGACGTGGAGGGCGCGGGCCACCTCGGCGTTGGTGCGCCCGCGCGCGACCTGGAGCAGCACCTCGGCCTGGCGGGCGCTGAGACCCAGTCCGGTCAGCGCGAGGAGGCTCGCGCCGATCCGGTGCTCGTGGAGCAGCACCACGTCGTGCCCGGCGGGCTCGGCCGACGGCAGCAGGCGCACCTCCATCCGCCCCTCGGGGCCGTCGAGCACCAGATCGCGCGAGGGCGCCAGGCCCCGACGGCGCTCCCGGGTGCGCCAGTCGAGGAGGATCTCCGGCAGCACGTCGGGCGTGCGCCACTGCGGGACGTACGACGCGAGCAGGTCCAGGGCGCCCGGGCTGGCGTAGGCCACGCCGCCCCCCGAGCCGACCGCGATCGCGGCGCGCCCGGCGTCGCCGAGCGTGCGGTCGGCGATCGACTGGAGCAGGCGGGCGGCGTCGCGCACGGCGGCGTCGCGGCGCAGCTGCGCGAGGTGGGGCCGGAGCAGCTCGAGCATCGCCCGGTCACGCTCCCCGAAGTCGGTGCGATCGCGGTTGAGCGCGATGCCCACGATCGCGCCGGGCGCCGCCGGCAGCGTCACCGCCATCTGGAACTCGACGCCCATCGGCCCGTAGACGCGCTGGTAGAGCTCGGTGCGCCGGAACTCGCGGCGACCCATCATGTCGGAGATCTTGAGCGGTCGCGGATCGCCGGTGCGCTGGTAGTGGGCGATCAGCGGGTGCTGCCCCGCCAGCCGGACGAAGTCGCGGGCGCGCTCGTCGGTCCAGGCGTCTCGGGGGTCGAGCAGCAGCAGGGGCTCACCGTCGGGCGAGATGTCGTTGTAGGAGATCATCGTCGTCGGCACGAGGCGCGGCAGCTGCTCGAGCACGTGCCGGCGGAAGGCGTGCGAGTCCGGCGCCTCACCCGCCTCGCGCACGAAGGTCAGGGCGTCGGAGAGATCGGATCGGCGGAGGGCGGTCGGCATCGGCGGTTCTGGCGACTGTACGGTCGCCGGCCGCGCGCGGGCAACCCACCGGACGGCCAGCGACCGCGCGCCGTCCGGTGGGTTGCCGCGCTACCCCCGGGCGGGCTGGCGCACCACGGGGGTGCGCGCCGCGGCCGCCTCGTCCAGCCGGCGCACCGGGGTGCTGTACGGCGCGTTGCGGGCGATCTCCGGGTCCTCCGCCGCCTCGCGGAGGATCGCGCCGATCGCCTCGGCGAACTCCTCGAGGGTCTCGCGGGTCTCGGTCTCGGTGGGCTCGACCAGCAGCGCCTCCTCGACAAGCAACGGGAAGTAGACCGTCGGCGGGTGGTAGCCGTGGTCGAGCAGCCGCTTGGCGAGGTCGGTGGTGCGGATGCCGAGGTCGCGCTTCATGGGCGCGCCCGACAGGACGAACTCGTGCATGCAGCGCTCGCCGTAGGCGAGCGGAAGATACGGGGCGATCTCGGGGCGGCGCAGCAGCGCGAGCAGGTAGTTCGCGTTGAGCACCGCGATCTCCGACGCCTCGCGCAGACCCTCTGCGCCGAGCGAGCAGATGTAGGCGTACGAGCGCACGAACACGCCGTAGTTGCCCTGGAACCCGCGCAGGCGCCCGATCGACTTCGGGCTCTCCTCCTCGAGGTCGAAGCGCGGCACGCCGCCCTCGCCGTCCTCGCTGCGCACGATGCGCGGCACCATCAGGTAGGGCTCGATGCGGTCGGACACCGCGATCGGGCCGGCGCCCGGGCCGCCGCCGCCGTGGGGCTGGGTGAACGACTTGTGCAGGTTGAAGTGCACGATGTCGAAGCCCATGTCGCCCGGGCGGCTGATGCCCATCACCGCGTTCAGGTTGGCCCCGTCGTAGTAGAGGGTCGCGCCCGCGTCGTGTGTGATGCGCGCGATCTCCTCGATGTTGGGGTCGAAGAGCCCGAGGGTGTTGGGGTTGGTGAGCATCAGGCAGGCGACCCGGTCGTCGGCCTTGCGGCGCAGGTCCTCGAGGTCGACGCCCCCGTCGGGCGAGGTGCCCACCTTCACGACCTCGTACCCGGCCATCGTCACGGTCGCCGGGTTGGTGCCGTGCGCGGTGTCGGGGGTCAGGACGAGCGTGCGCTCGTCGCCGCGGTCGGCGTGGTAGGCGCGGGTGAGCAGCACCCCGGCCAGCTCACCGTGGGATCCGGCGCTCGGCTGCAGCGAGACGTGCGGCAGCCCCGAGACCTCGGCCAGCGCGCGCTCGAGGTTCCACATCAGCTCCAGGGCGCCCTGGGCGCGCGCCGGTGCCTGCAGCGGGTGCAGACGGGCGTTGCCGGGGAGGGCGGCGACGCGCTCGTGCAGCTTCGGGTTGTGCTTCATCGTGCACGAGCCCAGCGGATAGAAGCCGCTGTCGAGGTCGAAGTTGCGCTTGCTGAGGCCGTTGTAGTGGCGGACGATCTCGGGCTCGGCGATCTCGGGCAGCTCGGGCGGCGCGGCGCGGCGCAGGCTCGGCGGCAGCAGCTCGTCGAGCGGGCGCTCGGGCACATCGAGCGCGGGCGGGCTGAACGCGCGTCGTCCCGGCCGCGAGCGCTCGTAGATCGTGACGACCTCCTCGCGCTGCTGGGGGGTCTGCGTCGCCACGCCGTTCGGGGTCTGGGCTGCGGGGCTCACGACAGCGCCCCCGCCATCGCGGTGGATCGCTCGGCCGCGACCGCGCGGCCGAGGACGTCGGCGAGGCGGTCGATGTCGGCGCGCGAGCGCTGCTCGGTGATCGCGACGAGCAGGCCGTCGGCGAACTCCGGATACTCGCGCCCGAGGGCGTAGCCCGCGTTGACGCCCTCCGCCGCGCAGCGCTCGAGCACCGCCGCCACCGGCGCGTCGAGCGCGAGGGCGAACTCGCGCGCGACGGGCTGGTCGTGAAGCGCGCGGACGCCCGGGAGCGCCGTCAGCGCGCGGCGGGCGTAGTCGGCCCGGCGCAGCATCAGCTCGGCCAGCTCCACGGCGCCGCGCTTGCCGATCCAGGAGAGGTAGATCACTCCCGCGAGGGCGTTGAGCACCTGCGCGGTGCAGATGTTGCTCGTCGCCTTCTCCCGCCGGATGTGCTGCTCGCGGGTCTGCAGCGTGAGGACGAATCCCCGCCGCCCGTCCACGTCGCGCGTCTCGCCCGCGATGCGGCCGGGCATGCGGCGGATGTGCTCCTGGCTCGCGGCGAAGAAGCCGAACGACGGCCCGCCGTAGTCGAGCCGGTTGCCCAGCGACTGCCCCTCGCCCACCGCGACGTCGATGCCGAGCTCGCCGGGCGTGCGCAGAAGCGCCATCGGCAGCGGATCGCAGGCGCAGACCACGAGCGCGCCGACGGCCTTGGCCGCCGCGACGATCGGCTCGAGGTCCTCGACGGCCCCGAGGAAGTTCGGCTGCTGCACGATCACGGCGGTGGTGTCGGGGCCGATCCGCGCCTCGAGCGCGGCCAGGTCGGTCACCCCGTCGATCAGGGGGATCTCGGCGACGGCCTGGCCGTAGCCGGGCGCGAGGGTCTCGAGGGTGGCGCGGCTGTGCGGGTGGACGCCCCGCGACACGACGACGTCGCGGCGGCCGTTGGCGAGCTTCGCGAGGTACGCCGCGGCGCCGACGGCGGAGGGCCCCTCGTAGAGCGAGGCGTTCGAGATCGGCAGGCCGGTCAGCTCGGAGATGGCGGTCTGGTACTCGAACATCACCTGCAGGCCGCCCTGCGAGATCTCCGGCTGGTAGGGCGTGTACGGCGTGAGGAACTCGGACCGCTGCAGGATCGAGTCGATCAGGGCGGGGACGTAGTGGTCGTACATCCCGGCCCCGAGGAAGGTGAGCTCGTCCTCGGCGCTGACGTTGCGCTCGGCCATGGCGCGCAGGCGGGCGTACACCTCCTGCTCGGAGAGCCCCTCGGGCAGGTCGAGGCGCCGGCCGAGCCGGAGCGCCGCGGGGATCGCGTCGAACAGCTCGTCGATCGACGACACGCCGATCGCCGCGAGCATCTCCCGGAGGTCCTCGTCGGTGAGCGAGGTGTAGCGGCTCACAGGCCGGCCAGGTACGCGCGGTAGGCGGGCTCGTCCATCAGGGAGTCGAGCTCGGAGGGGTCCGACAGCTTCACCCGCACCAGCCAGCCCGCGCCGTAGGGGTCCTCGTTGACGACCTCGGGGCGGTCGTTGACCGCCGGGTTGACCGCCGTCACCTCGCCGCTGGCCGGCGCGAAGATGTCGGACACGGCCTTGACCGACTCCAGCTCGCCGTAGGGGGCGTCCTTGGTGATGGTGTCCCCCACCTTCGGCGGGTCGTAGTAGACGACCTCGCCGAGCGCGTCCTGGGCGTACCAGGTGATCCCGAACACGTGCTCGTCCCCATCGGCCCTCACCCAGTCGTGCTCGGGGTGGTACCGCAGGTCGGCGGGGTAGGACTCGTCGGCAGCAGCCACGTGCGCTCCTCTATTCCTTCGGGGATGTCGCCACGAGCGGGCGGCGGGCGGTGCGGGCGGCCTTCGGCTTCCCGCGGACGTCGATGACCAGGTCGGTATCGGGGGCGGCCGACGCGGAGGGCACGTAGGCCATGCCGATCCCCACGTCCAGCGAGGGCGAGAGGGTGCCGCTCGTGACCGTGCCGGCGGGGCGGCCGCCGATCAGGACGTCCTGGCCGGCGCGGGGGATGCCGGGCTCGGTGAGGCGGAAGACGGCCAGACGGTCGGCTGTGCCCTCCTCCACCTGCCGCCGCATGACCTCCGCCCCGGTGAACCCGCCGCCGGCGATGTCGCAGGCCCACTTCAGCCCGGCCTCGATCGGCGTGCGCTCCCGTGAGAGCTCCTGGCCGTAGAGCGGGTAGCCCATCTCCAGGCGCAGGGTGTCCCGCGCCACCAGGCCCGCGGGGGCGGGGGCGCCCTCCACCGCCATCAGCGCGTCCCAGATCGCCGGGGCGCCGTCCCAGGGGCACATCAGCTCGACCCCGGGCTCGCCCGTGTAGCCCGTGCGGGCGATCAGGCACGGGACCCCCGCGATGACGTCCTCGCCGATGTCGAAGTAGTCGAGGGAGAACGCCAACGGCGTCGCCGCCAGCGGGCGCAGGGCGTCGGCCCAGCCCGGTCCCTGGAGGGCCAGCATGGCCACCTCCGGCGAGCGGTCGGCGAGCTCGGCGCCATCGGGCAGGCGCTCGGCGAGCCAATCGCGGCAGGCGGCGATGTTGGAGGCGTTCACGACCAGCAGGTAGCGGTCGGGGAGCGCGTAGACGATCAGGTCGTCGATCACCCCGCCGTCGTCCTGGCAGAGGAGGGTGTACTGGCCCTGGCCCGGCCCGATCGCCGAGAGGTCGTTGGTCAGCGCGCGGGAGAGCCCCTCGCGCGCCGCCGGGCCCGACACCTCGAGCTGGCCCATGTGGGAGACGTCGAACAGCCCGCAGGTCGCGCGCACCGCGCGGTGCTCGGCGGACGCGGTCGAGTAGTAGAGCGGCATGTCCCAGCCCGCGAACCCGCCCATCCGCGCCCCGAGCGCCGTGTGGCGACCGTGCAGAGAGGTGTGCGCAGGGGCGTCCGCCATCCGATCGGACGCTACCACGCAGGTCCGGCCGCACGCGGGCGTCGGCGGCCCTGCGGGACAGTCGTCCGAGGCTCCGCTTGACACGTATTCCGTAATTCCGTCATTGTTGATTCATGAACTCCCCGCCCGGTGACCTGACCCGCGAGCTCGCCGACCTGGCCGAACGCGTCCGGAGGCTCGAGGCGCGGGAGGAGCCCGGGGCGGCCCCTCGGGAGCTCGGCCTCGTCGGCGGGCTCGTCGAGGCGTCCGCCGCGGGCGGTGCGACCGTCGTCACCGCGGGCGCAGGCCCCTGGGAGGGCGGGACCGTGGCCTGGGAGATGCGGCGCAGCTGGGATGACGTGCGCGGGGGGCGCAGCGCGACGCCGGCGGGCGTCTTCGCGGCCCTGGCGAGCCCGACGAGGGTGGAGATCGTGCGTGCGCTCCTCGACGGTCCCCTGCCCACCGCCGCCCTGTCGTCGCGCATCGACGCATCGTCGACCGGCCGGCTCTTCCACCACCTGAAGGAGCTCCTCGCCGCGGGCCTCGTCCACCAGCCGGTCCGCGGCACCTACGGGCTCCGCCGCACGCACGTCGTGCCCCTGCTCGCAGCTCTGTCGTGCGCGCTCGACCTGGCGGGGCCCGACACCCCCGAGGACGACCGGTGACCGGAGCCGCCCTCGCCGGGGCCGTCGCGGCCGCGCACCGGCGCAACGGGCCGCCGGCCATCGGCGCCGCGCTGGTGGACGCCACGGGGGCCACCGGCATCGCCGTCGCCGGGACCAGGATCCGGGGAGGCGACGTCCCCGCCCATGACGGCGACCTCTGGCACATCGGGTCGTGCGCGAAGTCGATGACGGCCTCCCTCTACGCGCGCCTGGTGGAGGACGGCTCGGCCCGGTGGGGCGCCTCGTTGACGGAGCTGCTGCCCGACCTCGCGGGCGCCGCCGCGCCCGGCTGGCGGTCGATCACCATCGACGAGGTCCTGACCCACCGGGCGGGGCTGCCCGCCAACCCCGGGGTCGCCGAGATGCGGTCGGCGTACGCCGACCGGCGACCACTGACCGAGCAGC
>JAEMRL010000118.1 GCA_016463385.1 Thermoleophilia bacterium | reverse complement strand
TCGCCTGCCCGTTCGACGCCATCACGCTCGAGAACGAGTACGAGATGTCCGAGCGGACCCGCGGCGACCTGCTCTACACCAAGGACATGCTCCTCGCGCCGCATCCGAAGCCGGTCCCCGTCCGCACCGAGGTCCCGTGACCCGCAGCGCGGACATCGCCCGGGCGCCGAGGCGCGGGCCACTGGGTAAGGTGCCGCTCCGTGGGTGAGAGAATCGTCTTCACGATCGCGGCCGCCTCGGCCCTGTCGTTCGGGACCCTCGTCGTCACGCTGAAGGAGCCCTTCCGGGCCACCGTCGCGCTGATCGGAACCCTGCTGTCGGTCGCCGTGCTCTTCCTGCTGCTGGCGGCGCCCTTCGTCGCCGCGATCCAGGTGATCGTCTACGCCGGCGCGATCGTGGTGCTGTTCCTCTTCGTGATCGCCTACCTCGGCGAACGCCCGATCGTGGAGATCGGCGACCGCCTCGGCCGCTATCAGGCCTTCGCCTGGCTGGCCGTGATCGGGCTCGCGATCCAGGGCTTCGTGGTGCTCGCCACCACCCAGCTGCCCGGCGTGCGCGACGACCCGAAGCAGGTCGGTGACATCGGCAGCCCCGAGGCGATCGGGCGCTCCTTCATCGACGACTACATCGTGGCCTTCGAGGCCACCTCGCTGGCGCTGCTGGTCGCGGCCGTCGGCGCCGTGATGCTCGCCAAGCGCGCCGTGAAGTCGGAGGGCGGGCGATGAGCCTCGCCAGCCTCGCGCCGCTGGTGGACGCCGCAGCGGTCGGCGACCCGCAGGAGGGCGTGCCCCTCGCGCTCTACCTCGCGGTCTCGGGCGGGCTCTTCCTGCTCGGGCTGCTCGGCGTGCTGACCCGCCGCAACCCCCTTCTCCTGTTCCTCGCCGTCGAGCTCCTGCTCAACTCGGCGAACCTCGCGCTGGTGGGCTTCAGCCGCTACTGGAACGTCACCGACGGCCACGTCTTCGCCCTCGTGGTGATGGTGGTCGCGGCCGCAGAGGTCGTGATCGGCCTGGGCCTGGTCGTGGCGGTGTTCCGCCAGCGCCTGGCGCTGGACGTCGACCAGATGTCCTCGATGAAGGGCTAGGGAAGAACCCCTCGTGATCTCCGTCCTCGCCTGGCTGGTGCTCGGCCTCCCCCTGCTCGGGTGCGTGATCCTGTCGCTGTGGCCGGGCGAGCCCGACCGCCGGATCACCCGCGTCATCGGGGTCGGCTTCCCGGCGGCGGCCTTCGTGCTGACGGCGATCATCTTCGTGACGCTCCTCGGCCGCGACGCCGAGGACCGCCTGGAGATCGCGACGCTCTGGAACTGGGTGCAGAGCGACGGCCTGTCGATCGACCTCGCCCTCCAGATCGACCCGCTCTCGGTGCTGATGATGCTGGTGGTGACCGGCGTCGGCTCGCTGATCGTCCTCTACTCGACCGAGTACATGGAGCACGACCGCGACTACCGCCGGTTCTTCGCGGAGATGGGCTTCTTCCTCTTCGCGATGCTCCTCCTGGTGGAGGCCGCCAACTTCTTCTTCCTCATCGTCGGATGGGGCCTGGTCGGTCTCGCCTCCTACCTGCTGATCGGCTACTACTACGACCGTCCGTCGGCCGTGGCCGCCGCCAAGAAGGCCTTCGTCGTCAACGTCATCGGCGACATCGGCATGGTCATCGCGGCCTTCATCCTGGTGCGCGAGCTCGGCACGCTCGACTACGGCGAGGTGTTCGCCACCGCCCCCGAGGGCCTCGGCGCCGAGACCGGCGTCGCCACCGCGGTGGCCCTGCTGCTGTTCGTCGGCGCCGCCGCCAAGAGCGCCCAGATCCCGCTGCACACCTGGCTGCCGGACGCGATGGAGGGCCCGACCCCGGTCAGCGCCCTGATCCACGCCGCCACCATGGTGACGGCCGGCGTCTACATGATCGTGCGCTGCAACGTGCTCTACGAGCTCGCGCCGTACGCGGGCGACCTCGTCGCCATCGTGGGCGCGGCGACGCTGCTGATGGCGGCCACGATCGCCCTGGTGCAGGTGGACATCAAGCGCGTGCTCGCCTGGAGCACCGTCTCCCAGATCGGCTACATGATCATGGGCGCCGGCCTCGGCGCGTACGACAGCTCGATGTTCCACTTCCTCACGCACGCCTTCTTCAAGGCGCTGCTCTTCCTCGCGGTCGGCATCGCGATCCACGCCCTGGCCGGCGAGCAGAGCCTCGACCGGATGGGCGGCCTGAGGCGCCACCTGCGCCTGACCCACGCCGCGGTGCTGGTCGGCTGCCTGTCCATCGCCGGCATCCCGCCGTTCTCGGGCTTCTTCAGCAAGGACGAGATCCTCGCGACGGCACTCGACGCGGGCACCCTCGGCACCGTGCTGGCGATCGTCGGCCTGGTCGGCGCCGGCCTGACGGCCTTCTACATGTTCCGCCTCTTCTTCCGGGCCTTCTGGGGCCCCGAGCCCGAGGGCGGCTACGCGCACGCCCCGCACAACCCCGGCATGGCGATGTCCGCCCCGGTGGCCGTGCTGGCCGTGCTCGCCGCGGTCGGGGGCCTGCTGCAGATCCCCGGCGTGTGGCACCCGCTCAAGGACTGGCTCGAGCCCACGCTGCTCGCCGATCCGGGCCTCGAGGCCACCACCGGCGGCGAGCTGATCGTGAGCATCGTCAGCGTGGCGCTCGCGATCGTCGCGATCGGGCTCGCCTACTGGATCTTCGTGGCCGACCCGGAGCGCCGCCTGCGCCTCGCGGGCGCCGCCACCGGCACGCGCGCGCTGCTCACCGACCAGTACCGCTTCGACGAGGTCTACGAGGAGGCGCTCATCCAGCCCGGCCGTGATCTCGGTGACACCCTCACCAACGGCGTCGAGCGCTACGGCGTGCAGGGCACCATGGAGGGCGTCGTCCGCGGCGTGATCGACACCGGGCGCGGCCTGCGGGTCGTGCAGTCGGGTCTCGTGCGCGGCTACGTCTTCGCGATGGTCGCGGGCGTCGTCGCGGTGGGCGTCATCTTCAGCCTGGTGATGCGCTGATGCCGTGGATCTCCGCCCTCGTGCTGCTGCCCCTGCTCGGGGCTCTGTCGATGCTCGCCGTGCCCGCGGGGCCCGGCGGCGCGGTGCAGGCGCGGATCCACGCGATCCTGGCGGCCGGCGGCACGCTGGTGCTGATGGCGATCGTGGTCGGCATGTTCGACCGTGACGTCGCGGGGCTGCAGTTCATCGACCACGTCGACTGGGCCCAGGAGGCCGGCCTGTCGTGGGACGTCGGCGTGGACGGCATCTCGCTCTGGCTGCTCGCCCTCACCGCGGTGATGTTCGCCCTGGCGATCATGGCCGCGTGCTGGCGGCTCCCCGAGCGGCCGCGGGCCTTCCTGGCGATGCTGCTGCTGGCCGAGGCGGGCCTGATGGGCCTGTTCGCCGCCGGTGACCTGGTGCTCTTCTACGTCTTCTGGGAGGCCATGCTCATCCCGTTCTACTTCCTGATCGGGATGTGGGGCGGCGAGGGCAGGGCGCGGGCGACGACCCGGTTCGTCATCTACACCATGGTCGGCAGCCTGCTGATGCTGGTGTCGATCGTCGCCACGGCCTTCGTGGCGCAGGACATCACCGGCAACCTGACCTTCTCGATCCGCGAGCTGTCGGGCGTCGCCTTCACCGACACCCAGAGCACCTGGATCTTCGCCGGCTTCGCCCTCGCGTTCGCGATCAAGCTGCCCCTCTGGCCCTTCCACGGCTGGCTGCCGGACGCGTACCGCCTGGCCCCGATCCTCGTCACCGGCCTGCTGGCCGCCGTGATGAGCAAGGCCGGCGTCTACGGCTTCCTGCGCATCGGCCTGCCGGTCTTCCCCGAGGGCGCCGACCGCTTCGCCATCCCGATCGGCATCCTCGCCGTGATCGGCATCGCCTACGGCTCGCTGCTCGCCTGGCGCGCGCCCACGATGCGCCTGCTGGTGGCCTACTCGAGCCTCGCGCACCTGGGCTTCATCATCCTGGGCATCGTCGCCTTCGACGTGCAGGCCACGCAGGGCGCGGTGCTGCAGATGGTCAACCACGGCATCGTCGTCGCCGCCGCGTTCGCCATCGTCGCCGTGATCAACCGCACGGCCCCCGACGACCGCATCGACGGCATCGGCGGGCTCGCCGACGGCGCCCCGCGCCTGGCGGGCGTGTTCCTGATCGTCTCGATGGCGTCGCTCGCGATCCCCGGCTCCAACTCCTTCGCCGGCGAGTTCCTGATCCTGACCGGCGTCTTCCGCCAGCACGCCTGGCTCGCCGTCCTGGCCTGCGCCGGCATCGTGTACGCCGCCGTCTACATGCTCCGGCTCTACCAGTCGGCCATGAACGGCCCGCGGCGCGGCGGCATGGCCTCGAAGGCCGAGTTGCGCGTCCGCGACCTCGCGGTCCTGCTACCCCTGATCGCCGCCATGCTCTTCATCGCCCTCTGGCCGAAGGCCATCGTCGGCGCGACGACGGCGAGCATCGAGCGCGCGGTCGCCCCGGCCCAGGTGGCCGCAGACCGCCCGGAGGACCAGATCCGCGCGACGGTCGAGGCCGACCCGCCGCCCGAGGCCCTCCCGCTGCCCGGCGACCCCGTTCCCGAGACCACGACCACCACGCCGGCCGAGCCGACCCCATGAGCAGCCTCAACGTCGTCGCATCCACCCCCCTCCTGATCACCGCGGGAGCCGCGACCGCCGCGTTCACGGCCGGCCTGCTGCCGGGCCGCACGACCCGCCGGCACGGCCCCGCCCTGGTGGGCATCGCCGGGATCGTCGCGGCGATGGTCATGTCGGTCGTGCTCTGGGACGACCGCCTCGAAGCGTTCGGCGGGGGTCTGCGCGCCGACCGCTTCAGCGCGCTGATGAACCTGATCTTCCTCTCCGCGGCCCTGCTGACGATCCTGCTGGCCTGGCGCGAGCCGGCGGCCGTGGACCGGCGCGGCGAGTACGTGGGGCTGATCCTGGTGTCGGCCACCGGCATGATGCTCGTCGCCGGTGCGGGCGACCTGATCACGATCTTCCTCGGCATCGAGGTTCTGTCGGTCAGCCTCTACGTGCTCTGCGCACTGGAGGTGTGGCGCGAGAAGTCGCTCGAGAGCGGCCTCAAGTACCTCATCACCGGCGCCGTCGGCGCAGCCGTGCTGCTCTACGGCCTGACGCTCCTGTTCGGCGCCACCGGCTCGACGTCGCTGTCGGCGATCGGCGACCAGCTGCGCGGCACCGCGTTCACCGACGAGCCCCTCGTCATCGCCGCCATGGCGCTGATCGCCGCGGGTCTCGCCTTCAAGGCGTCGGCCGCGCCGTTCCACATGTGGACGCCCGACGTCTACGAGGGCGCGCCCACCACGGTGACGGCGTTCATGTCGACGGCCACCAAGGCCGCCGCCTTCGCCGCCTTCCTGCGCATCTTCTCGGGCGTGATGCCCGACCTGCAGGCCGACTGGTCGATCGCCATCGGCGCGATCGCCGTGGCCAGCATCGCCGTCGGCAACATCGCCGCCCTCGTGCAGACGAACATGAAGCGGATGCTCGCCTACTCGAGCGTCGCCCAGGCCGGCTACCTGCTGATCGGCGTCGCCGTGGGCAGCATCCGGGGCGCCGAGGCCACCCTGTTCTACCTGCTGGCCTACGGCGCGATGACGATGGCCGCCTTCGCGATCGTGATCATCCGCGAGCGCGAGGTCGAGGACGGCGACACGCTGGGGGCGCTCGACGGCTACGGCCGGGCCCGCCCGGTGCTCGGCGCCGTGATGACGGTTGCGATGCTCTCCCTCGCCGGCTTCCCGCCGCTCTCCGGCTTCATCGGGAAGTTCCTGCTCTTCGGCTCGGCCCTCGAGGCCGACATGGCCTGGCTCGCCGTCGCCGGCGCCGTCGGCAGCATGATCAGCCTCGGCTACTACCTGCGGGTCGTCACCGTGATGTGGGCGCCCGGCCCGGAGGGCGGCCCGCGCAAGATCCTCCCGGTCCCCGGCCCGGTCGGCCTCGCGACCCTGGCCTCCGGCCTCGGCGTGATCGCGATCTCCCTGATGGCGTCACCGCTGCTCGACGCCTGCCGCGGCGCCGCGCAGAGCCTGCTCGCTCCCTAGTCCCCGGGTGCCGCGGGTGGGCCGGGCGCACGGCGCGCGGTCTGCACGAGCCGTGCGGCCGTGATCAGGATCAGGACCGCGAAGGCCGTCCGCAGCGCGCGTTCGGGCGCGAGTTCGGCCAGGATGGCGCCGGCGACGGCCGTGACCACCGAGACCAGGCCGATCACCGTGGCGTCGCGCCAGCGCACCTCGCCGGAGCGCGACTGGCGCCAGGAGCCGAGCACCGCCACCGGGATGATGGCCACCAGGGAGGTGGCCTCCGCCTCGAGCTGGCCGAGGCCGAGCACGAGGGTCAGGGTGGGCACGAAGATGACCCCCCCGCCCACGCCGAAGAGCCCGGCCGTGGCGCCCGCGGCCACGCCCAGCAGGATCACGAGGACCGCCTCGGCGATCACGGCAGCAGCATCCAGACCGCCACGACCACCAGGAGGGCCGCGAAGGCGTAGGTCAGGGCGCGGGAGGAGACGCGGCGCTTGACGGCGACGCCGAGCGCCACGCCCCCCATCGCGGGAAGGCCCACCAGCAGGGCGAGGCCCCAGTCGACGTTGCCGAGTGCGCCGTGGCTGAGCGCGCTGAAGCTCGCCGTGTAGATGATCGCCGCGAGCGAGGTGGCGGTGGCCGCGCGGGCGTCGTAGGCGAGCAGGCCGATCAGCAGGGGCACCATGATCAGCCCGCCGCCGACGCCGAAGAGCGAGGCGAACATCCCGGACGCCAGGCCGATGGCCACCAGCGGCCCGAGTCGCCCGGCGGGCGCCGCGGGCGCGGTGCTAGGGTCGATCGCCGTGACCGTCTCCGACCGGCGCATCGAGGATGTCCTCGAGCCCCTCCGCTCCCGGATCGCCGACGCCGCCGTGCTCTGCGACGTCGACGGGACCCTCGCGCCCATCGTGCCCCGCCCCGAGGACGCGCGACTGCTGGAGGGCGTGCGCGAGACGCTCGAGGTGCTGCGGGGCCGCTGCCGCCTT
>JAEMRL010000493.1 GCA_016463385.1 Thermoleophilia bacterium | reverse complement strand
GCCGCCGAGAAGAAGATCAGGGGCCGCACCAGGTAGACGGCGACGAAGGCCAGCGGCCCCCAGGCGCTGCCCTGGATGGCATCCACGAGGTCGGTCGCGGCCTCCGAGGGCCCCCGTCCGCTCATCGCCGCCCATGTCGCCGCCCCACCGATCAGCGCCAGCCAGGCGGCCGCCACGATCAGCCGGGTGCGCGCGTCGCGGCTCACGCCGCCTCGAGGTGCCGGGCGGCCCAGAGCGCCCTCTGGGCGACGCTGACGGCCACGCCGGCGGCCATCGCCCACATCACCGCGACCGACCAGTCCGGCACCGCCAGGGCGATCGTGAACAGGAGGACGGTCTCGGCGCCCTCGATCAGGCCCGGCGGCATCGTCACCGAGGTGGCCTCGCCGCGGGCGGCGGCGCCCGCGCCGCGGCGCTCGAGCAGCGCCGACAGGTACGACCACGCGATCGCGTTGACGTAGAAGGTCGCGAGCAGCACGCCGGCGGCGATCCACGAGGCCTCGCCGTCCTGCCCGGCCGCGATGCCGACCGGGATCGCGGCGTAGACCACGACGTCGGAGAGGATGTCGGCGTAGGCGCCCAGGTCCGACTGGCGGCCCGTGCGGCGGGCGAGTGCGCCGTCGAGGCCGTCCAGCAGGCGGTTGACCAGCCACAGACCGACGGCCAGCGCCGGAAGGCCGACCCCCGCGGCGAACGCCGCGCCGATGCCCGGCACCGCCGCCGCGGCGGTGAGCGCCGTGGGGTGCACGCCGTCCGGCAGCGCCCGCGCGAGCGGTGCGAGGGCCACGTCCTTGTGTCTCCGGAGGGCGCGATCGATCACGGCGTTCTCCGGCGGGGCATCGCAGGGGTTGTACACCCCTCCCCTTGCGCAGGCCTTACGCGCCGAAAGATTCCCGTCAGATCTGCCTCCTACCGTGGCCGGGACGCACCCGACCCGAGCCTGGAGAGGCCCATGCCCACGACCGACGCACCCGCCCCGACACCCCGCCGCGCATCCCGGGTGGCCCGCCTCCTGGGCGCCGCCGCCGTCCTGATCGCCCTCGCGGGCGGTGCCTGGGCGATCGGCGCCTCCGTTGACGACTACGTCGCATCCATCGTCCTCACCGGCGCGTGGTTCGTCGCGGTCGGCATCGCGGCCGAGCTCATCGTGCGCCGCCGCCCCGGTACGGGGATCGCTCTGCGCGGGGCGTTCGTGGTGGCGGTCCTGGTTTCGGCCTTCGGCTTCTACTGGACCTCGGTGCGTGACGTGGTGGTCGACGAGCAGGTCGTCGCGGGCGTGGCGGCGAGCAGCCTGCCCGCCGGCGAGGCCGCGGCGGCCACGCCCCCGGCCGGCGACCGGCCGCCGGCGGCGCGCGCCGAGGCCCCGCGAGTGAACGTCACCGTCCGGACCGGCGCCTTCGAGTCCCTGGCCCACCAGACCGTCGGCACGGCCTCGGTGGTGCGGAGCCCGGACGGTGAGCGGACCTTGACGCTGACCGGCTTCCGCACCGACAACGGGCCGGACCTGCGCGTCTACCTGGTCGCCGGCGCGGTGGACGACAACGGCGACGGCGACGGGTCGATCGACCTCGGCCGCCTGAAGGGCAACGTGGGCGACCAGCAGTACACGATCCCCGCGGGAACCGACCTCGCCCGCCACGCCACGGTGGTCATCTGGTGCCGTGCCTTCACCGTCGGGTTCGCCAGGGCAGGGCTGGACCCGGCCTAGGATGGGCAGGATCGTGGGGGCGCCCGGCACCGGGCGGGCGGAGGACCACCGAGGGGGGCGCGTGCGGCGGCTGGGGAC
>JAEMRL010000492.1 GCA_016463385.1 Thermoleophilia bacterium | reverse complement strand
CGCCACCGACCACCGCGCCGCTCGTCCGGCGCCGGTCCCCGCGGGGGGTGCCGTCGTCCCCGTCTCCGGCGGGAGGGGCGGCGGGGCTGTCCTCGGGCGCGTCCACCCCCCAAGAGTAGCGGGGCGCGGGCGCGTGCCCGGGGTCATTCGGCCGGACGGGGCGGTCATCCGGACTCGCGGCTCAGCGGCGGGACTCGTCGTCCTCGTCGCGCGCGTCAGGACCGTAGGTGCGCTCGCGCTGGCGCGCGATCGACTCCTCCACCCGGGCGATCAGCCAGTCCGGGACGCGCCCGGGCCGGTCGGCAGGACCGGGGGGCTCCTCCGGGGCGTCATCGCGGGCGACCTCGCCGGCAGGGGGCCGCGCAGCGTCGGCCGCATCGGACGCGGGGACCTCCTCGGGGACCGGATCCGGGTCCGGGTCCGGAGCGGGAGCGGCCGGCGGCGGGGCCGGCTCCATGCGCGTCCGCGGAGCGCGCTCGGCCGAGCGGCGCCGGGGCTCCTCGCCCCCGTGCGGGGTCTCGATCGCGACGATCTCGTCCTCGCGCATCACCAGGATCCGCCACGAGCGGGCCCCGTCGCCGTAGATCACCTCGAGGCGCGCGCGCTCGAGGGCGGCGTTGTCGCGGGCCTCGGCCTCGGAGCGGTGGTCGGAGATCACGCTGCGCTGGGACGCCGCCTGTCCTGACAGCCCCTCAACGACGACCTCGTATCGGCGGCGGCGTCGCACCCGCCCATATTCGCCCTCCCGGGGGGTGAACCTCTAGTGACGAGGTTCCCTGCCCCGTGCCCCGGGGTCAGCGGAGGGCGACCGACCCGTTCGGATCCCCGCCGAGCTCGGCGTAGAGCGCCGTCGTGTTGCGCAGCCAGTTGGAGTTCAGGTTGGTCGGGTCGTTGGAGACCCCGAGCGGGGCGTAGCGGCCCTGGATCTGCGCCAGCGTCGTCAGCCCGTCGTCGAGGTACCCCGTGCGCAGGCCGCGGGCCACGGTGGCGATGTTGTCCTCCCAGCTGGCGAAGGTCCGGTGGGGACCCCATCCGAAGGCGTTGTGGCGGGCGCGGGCCCCGGGGTCGGAGCCGAGCGAGCTCTCGGCGCGGGCGATGGCGGCGAGCGCGCGCGGGTCGATGCCGTTGGCCTCGCCCTCGCGCACGAAGACGTCGCCCATGCCGATCATCGGGGAGTCGGGGTTCTTGCGGGCGATCCACGCGTCGAGCTGGGCGCCGGTCACCGATCCCGCGGGGGTGGACGCGGCGGCGGGGGCGGCGGCCGTGCGGGCGCCCGACAGGACGGAGGCGAAGTCGGAGGCGTCCTGCGACGCCGTCGCCGTGGTCGCGGTCGCCGTGCTCGCGGGCGCCACCGGGGCGAGGCCGCCGGTGATCTCGCGGATGCGGGCCAGCGCGCTCGCCAGGCCCGAGACGGAATCGACGCTCACGCCGTGCGCATCGGCCCCGGGCCGGGAGGCCTTGAGCCGCGCGCCGGTGCGCGGTCTAGCCCAGCAGCTCCCGCACGGCGCGCACCGGGTCGTCGGCCCGCATCAGGGCCTCGCCCACCAGGATCGCGTCGACGCCCGCCTTCTCCAGGTGCTCCACGTCCTCGGCCCGGGTGATGCCCGACTCGGACACCACCACGGTCCCGGCCGGGATGTCCGCGAGCAGCTCGAAGGTCGTCTCGAGGTCGACCTCCAGGCTGTGGAGGTCGCGGTTGTTGATGCCGATCACCTCGGCGCCCGCGTCGACCGCCCGCCGCACCTCGTCCTCGTCGTGCACCTCGACCAGGCAGTCCATGCCGAGGTC
>JAEMRL010000491.1 GCA_016463385.1 Thermoleophilia bacterium | reverse complement strand
TGCCCATGTAGACGTCCCACCGCGCCCGCGCGGCCCGGGTCTCGGTGTCGAGGAGAAGGCGCTCCGCCGCCTGGGCGCACGAGCGGGCCAGCTGCTCGGCGTCGAGGCGGTCGAGGCATCCCGGACGCAGCCGCACGGCGTGGTGCTGCTGGCCCACCGAGGTCACCGTGACCTCGCCGTCGTCGGAGACGCCCTCGGCGGCCAGCTCCGCGAGCCGCTGGTCGTACTCCTTGTCCCGTCGCCCGATCCGTGGGCGCCGCGTGGGCACGCGGCCGGTGACGACCGCGCCGAGGCGGGCGTGCTCGGCGAGCGCGGCGGCGAAGGCCAGCCGCGCCAGCGAGGCCAGCTCGCGCTCGAGCACGGCGTGCGACACCTGCTCCAGGTGACCGGCGGCGAACCGCACGCTCACGTGCCGCTCCCCGCGCAGCTCCGCGTGCACCTTCTCGTTGGGCGTCGAGACCGTGACCACCGAGGACTCGACGGCGCTGTCGAGGCGCCCCGCCACCTCAGGCCCCTCCCGACCGGCCACCGAAGGACGGCGAGTCGGCCACGGTCGGACGGGGCAGGACGACGGGGGAGACCATGTTCTCCTCCCCCATGGCCGCGGAGAACTGCCCGGCGGTGTCGCTCAGCGCCGAGCGGACGTCACCCTCCTTGGCGGTGACGTGCTCGTTGAGCCGGGTCAGCAGGTCGCGCACCGAGGACACCACGCTCGCCGGACTGCCCCCGTCGATCCCGGGGTGGTCCTCGGCGTCCTCCGGCGCGAAGCTCCCGGCCAGGCCGATCCCGCCGGAGATGGCCGCGAACGTGTAGGCGGCCGCGAGGCTGCCACCCGCGGTGAACGGCACGGCGATGATGCCCGACACCGCGGCGAGCACCGACAGGGTCGCGGTGTACTCGGCAGCGCTCTTGTTGGCGATGTCCTCGAGCGTGCTGATCGCCGCGTCGGCGATCTCGTGGAGGCTGCGGTCGGCCTCCTCCCAGATCGCCTGCTCGGCGTAGAGGGCGTTGACCAGCACGTTGCCGCACAGCCACAGGTTGGACACCACGGGTCCGAAGAGGCCGGCGAAGCTGGCGAAGCTGGTGGCCGTGCCGCTGGTCCACCCGGACATGAACGCGCCGGTGGGCTCGATCTGGGTGATCGCGACGTTGGACCCGCCCCCGCCGAGCGAGGCGGCGGAGTCGTCGTCGACGTAGGCCTCGGCGGCGAGGTGCGGCAGGGCCCCGGCGAGGTTGGAGGCGAAGGAGGAGAGGTACGACGGGTCGGGCAGGTCCAGCCAGTCGTCGAAGACCTGGTCGACGTCGGCGAACTCCTCGCTGGCCTGGTCGTGGGCGAAGGCGTAGGCGATGCCGCCGCCGTCCGGGCCCGCGGCCTTCATGGCCAGCTCGGCGGTCTTCTCGATGGCGAGCTCCTTGATCCGCTCGGCCTTGGCGCGCAGGTCGGTCATCAGCCGCCGATCCCTTCCATCTCCGTGCGGGCGGTGTCCATGCGCTGGCGTGCGCCGTCGTCGGTCGCGAGGATGTCGTCGAGGAACCTCCGGATCGCGGCGGAGGTGTCGTCGATGTTGGTGCCGCCCTGGGTCAGGGCGCTGACCAGGAGGTCGGCCAGGGCGCTCCACTCCGCGGCCGGCCCGTCGGCCCCGATGCCGACCCCGCCCGAGCGGCGGAAGGAGACCTGGGAGAAGAGGGCGATGGTCCCGCGGGCCGAGGCCAGCTCCGCGGCCGCGTCGGGGAGTCTCTCCTTGGCGATGATGTCGAGCTCCAGGAGGTCGACGCCGTCGATGCCGAGC
>JAEMRL010000117.1 GCA_016463385.1 Thermoleophilia bacterium | reverse complement strand
CGGTGGCGAGGCCCACGGCGAGGGCGGCGTCCTGGCCGACGGCGTAGCCCTCGGACGGGCGTGCCTCGCGCAGCAGGTCCTCCGAGTCGAGCACGGCCGGCACGCCGTCCACGACGACCTCCACCGTGCCGCCGCCGTCGAGAGCGCGCGCGGTCTCGGCGGGGGGCAGACCGGCCACGGCCGCCGCCACGGCGGGCATGCCGGCGCCGAAGCGGGGGCCGAGGCGGCGGTAGTTCGGCTTGAGGGTGACCTCCACGAGCTCACCGGGATCGGTGACGAAGCGCACCGACCGCACGTTGAGCTCCTCCGAGACGAGGTCGACGAGGGTGCCGATCTGCGCGGCGACCGCGGCCGGGCAGGCCACGACCGCCTCGGCGAGCGGCTGGCGCACCTTCAGCTTGGCCTCGGCGCGGGCGCCGCGGCCCACGGTGACGGCCTCGCGCGCGGCGGCCATCGCGGCCTCGAGATCGGGGTCGCGCCGTCCGCCCGCCACGGGCCAGTCGGCGAGGTGGACGCTCTCGGCGGCGTCGGGATCATGGTCGGCCACCAGCGTCCCGTGCATCTCCTCGGCCACGAACGGGCAGAAGGGCGCGACCAGCAGGGCCACGGTCGACAGGCACTCGTGCAGCGTCGCGAAGGCGGCGTCGGCGTCGGCGCGCCCGGCGGCGTCCGGGTCGTCGCCGCCGCGGCGACCGCCCCAGAAGCGGCGCCGGGAGGCGCGGACGTACCAGTTGCTCAGGTCGTCGGTGAAGGCCTCGATCGCCCGTCCGGCCCCGGTCGCGTCGAAGGCCTCGAGCCGCTCGGTGACCTCGCTGGTGGTGCCGTCGAGGCGCGAGAGGATCCAGCGGTCGATCGGCCGCAGGGCGGAGGGGTCGGGGCGGCCGGCGGCCGGCGACCAGCCGTCGGGCAGCGAGGCGTAGGTGACGAGGAACGAGTGCGTGTTCCAGAGGGTCAGCAGGAAGCGCCGCATGGCGTCGTCGACCGCGTCGAGGCTGAAGCGGAACGAGTCCCAGGGGCTCTGGGCGGTCAGCAGGTACCAGCGGAAGGCGTCGGCACCCTGTCGGTCGAGCACGGTCCAGGGCTCGATCACGTTGCCCTTGGTCTTGCTCATCTTCTGGCCGTCGCCGTCGAGGATCAGCCCGAGGCAGACGACGTTGCGGTAGGCCGTCTCGTCGAACAGCAGGGCGCTCTCGGCCAGCAGCGAGTAGAACCATCCGCGCGTCTGGTCGAGCGCCTCGCAGATGAAGTCGGCCGGTACCCGGCCGGTGAGGTCGCCACCGGTCGCGAAGGGGTGGTGCTCCTGGGCGAAGGGCATCGCGCCGCTGTCGTACCAGACGTCCACGACCTCGGGCTCGCGGTGCATCGCGCCGCCGCAGCCGCACGTGAGCGCCACGTCGTCCACGAACGGGCGATGGGGGTCGAAGCCGTCGGGCAGCGCCGTGGTGGAGCGCTCGCGCAGCTCGGCGTAGGAGCCGACCGCCTCGACGGTGTCGCAGTCCACGCAGCGCCAGAGCGGCAGCGGGGTGCCCCAGTAGCGGTCGCGGGAGATCGCCCAGTCGACGTTGCCCTCGAGCCACTTGCCGAAGCGGCCGTCCCGCACGCGCTCGGGGTGCCAGCCGATCGAGGCGTTCAGCTCGAGCATCCGGTCGCGCACGTCGGTGGTGCGGATGTACCAGGAGGGCTTGGCGTAGTAGAGCAGCGGCGTTCCGCAGCGCCAGCAGTGGGGATAGGCGTGGTGGTGGATCTCCGAGCGCAGGAGCAGCCCGCGGTGGGAGAGGTCGTCGATCAGGTCGGGGTCGGCCTCCTTGACGTTGCGGCCCTCCCACGGGCCGACCGCGTCGGTGAAGCGCCCGTCCGGGCCGACCGGGTTCGGGGCCTCGAGGCCGTGCCGCCGCGCGGTGGCCATGTCGTCCTCGCCGAAGGCGGGGGCGATGTGGACGATGCCGGTGCCGTCGCTGGTGGTGACGAAGTCGGCGTCGACGACGCGGTGGGCCCCGGGGATGTACCCGAACGGCGGGACGTACTCGCGGCCGATCAGCTCGGTGCCCGGGAAGGTGCGCACGGGCCGCGCGCCCTCGCCGAGCACGGCGGTCACGAGCGGCTCGGCCACGATCAGGGTCTCGTCGCCGTGCTCGACGGCGGCGTAGGTGACGTCGGGGTGGATGGCGGCGGCCTGGTTGGCCGGCAGGGTCCAGGGCGTGGTGGTCCACACCAGCAGCGACTCGTCGGCGTCGGTGAGGCGGAAGCGGACGTAGACCGAGGGGTCGTCGACGTCCTGGTAGCCCTGGGCGACCTCGTGGCTCGACAGCGCGGTGCCGCACCGCGGGCAGTAGGGCACCACCTTGCCGCTGCGATAGAGCAGGCCGCGGCGGTAGAGCTCGGCAAGGCTCCACCAGACCGATTCGATGTAGTCGGTGTCCATGGTGCGGTAGGCGCGGTCGGTGTCGATCCAGAAGCCGATGCGCTCGGTGAGCCGCTCCCACTCGTCGAGGTAGGTGACCACCGACTCGCGGCAGAGCGCGTTGAACTCGGCGATCCCGTAGGCCTCGATCTGCGGCTTGCCGGAGATGCCGAGGCGCTTCTCGACCTCGATCTCGACCGGCAGGCCGTGGCAGTCCCAGCCGCCCCGGCGGTCGACGAAGCGTCCCCGCATCGTCTGGAAGCGCGGGAAGATGTCCTTGAAGACGCGCGAGAGCACGTGGTGGGAGCCCGGCCGGCCGTTGGCCGTCGGCGGCCCCTCGTAGAAGACGAAGGGCTCGGCGCCCGCGCGCTCGGAGAGGCTGCGCGCGAAGACGCCGCGCTCGCGCCAGAAGGCGAGCACGCGCTCCTCCATCGCGCCCCACTCCGCCGCCGGCGTGACCGCGCGCCAGGAGCCGCTCGTGGCGCCCGTGCTCATGCGGCCCTCGCCAGGGAGTCCTGGAGCCACGTCCGCACCTCCACGAAGTCCTCGAACGGCTCGAAGGGCACGCCGGTCTCCGAGAGGTCGCGGGCGAGGTGGGCGCGGGCGAACACGACGTCGGCGAGGCCGGAGCCGCAGCGGTCGCTGATGCCGTCGCCGATGTAGACCAGCCGCTCGCCCCGGAGGCGCCCGCGCAGGTCGTGCCGCTTGCAGTGGCGGCCGCACTCGGCGCACCTCTCGCCGCGGTCGGACCACAGCAGGGTGCACCCCTCGGCGCTGAAGAGGGCCTCGTGGCTGACGACCTCGAGGTCGCCGAGCCCCCAGTGGTCGAGCGTCGCCTGGATGACGGTGCGGAAGCCCGAGGAGAAGACGATGAAGCGGTGGCCCTCGGCGCGTGACCATCGCACCAGCTCACCCAGGCCGGGACGGATGCCGGCGTCGCGCAGCACCAGCTCGATCACCTGCTCCGGGGTGGCCCGGACGGTGGCGAACTCCTCCTCCATGGCCTGCTCGAGCGTCACCTCGCCGGATCGCAGGCGCGGCTCGATGGTGTCCCAGAGCCCTCGCGTGCCGAACTCCTCGACGATCAGGTGGAGGGTGTCGTGCTGAGTGATCGTGCCGTCGAAATCACAGGCGATGAGCAGGGTCTCCACCACTTCGAGGCTACCAGAGACACCCGCCGCGACCGCCGCGTACGATCGGCCCGTGAGCGTGCCACGGCCCATCCTCATCCACGGCTCGGGCGGCGACCACCGGGTCTGGGCGCTGCAGACCGCCCGGCTCGAGGGGGCGCTCGCCCTCGACCTGCCGGGACACCCCGACGGCGAGGCCGTCTCCGACGCCGGCGCGCTGGCCGAGGCGTGCGCCGCCGCGATCGCCTCGGTGGACGGGCCGCGGGTGCTGGTGGGCCACTCGCTGGGGGGCGCCGTCGCGCTCGAGGTCGCCCTACGCGAGCCCGCGCTGGTGGACGGCCTGGTCCTCGTGGCGAGCGCGGCGCGCCTGCCGGTGCCCGACGCCACGGTGGCCCGGGCCCTCGGCGACTTCCCCGCCGAGCGCGAGCGCCTGGTCGCGGGCTCCTTCTCCGACCCCGACGCCCCGATGGCGGCGCACGCGCGGGCGGCCCTCGACGCGTGCGGCCCCGCGACCCTCGCCGCCGACTACGCCGCCTGCCGCAGCGTGGAGCTGCGCGGGCGCCTGGAGGCCGTGCGCGCCCCCGCGCTCGTGATCGTCGGATCGGACGACCCCTTCACGCCCCCGTGGATGTCGGAGGAGCTCGCCCGCGAGCTGGCCCAGAGCGCGATGGTCGTGATCCCCGGGGCGCGGCACATGCCGATGGCCGAGTTCGACATGACCGTCACCCAGCTGATCGCCGCGTACCTGGCCCGCCTCGAGCTGACCCTGGGCGAGCCGTGAGCGGCCTCGGCCCGATCGCCCTGGTGATCAACCCGGTCGCGACGCGCGCCGGCGCGGCGCGGCGCGCCGAGATCACGCACGCGCTCGCGCCGCTCGGCCTCGAGTGGGCGCTCGCCACCGAGGGGCCGGGCGACGCCGGGCGGCTGGCGCGGCGGGCCGCCGACGAGGGCGCGCGGGTGGTCGTGACCTTCGGGGGCGACGGCACGGCCGCGGAGGCCGCGGGGGCCCTGGCCGGCGGCGACGTGGTGATGGTGCCGATGCCCGGGGGCAACGCCAACGTGTTCGCGCGTGCGCTGGGATGGCCCTCGTCGGCCGACCGGGCGCTGCCGGTGCTCGTCGCGGCGCTCGCGCGGGGGACCGTCCGCGAGGCGGCCCTCGGCCGCGTGCGGGTGGACGAGGGCGAGGCGCGCACGTTCACGATCAACGCCGGGGTCGGGCTCGACGCGGCGACGGTGGAGTGGATCGAGGCGCGCCCACGGGCCAAACGGAGGCTGCGCCACGCCGGCTTCGCTCTGGGCGCCGCCGTGTCGGCGCTGCGCTCGGCGCGGGAGCCCCGGCTGAGCGTGACGGCCGGCGACGGGGTGGTGGTGGAGGCGGCGGCCGTGCTCGCGGCCTGCGGCTCCCCGTACACCTATCTCGGGCCGCGCCCGCTCGACCTCGTGCCCGGCGCCGCGTTCGACGGACGGATCGGCTGGGTGGCCCTCACGCGCATCCGCCCCGCCGAGATCGGGGGCCTGGCGCTCCGGGCGGCACGCGGGCGGCCCCTGCCGCTCGACGGCCCCGCGCTGCGGGGCGGCGCGACGGCGGAGGAGATCGTGGTGCGTGCCGACGCGCCGGCTCCGGTCCAGGCCGACGGGGAGGTGCTCGGGCGCCACACGCTGGTGCGCATCGGACCCGGGCCGAGGCTGCGCGCGCTCGACCCCCGGGGCGCCCCGGGGCTCAAGTCGGGGCCCCGCCCGCCGACCTGATTCCGTAGGGGACAGGATCGTCCCGGTACGGCAGCACGTCGAGCAAGGAGGCTCGCGTATGACTCAAGGACCCGACCCACGGGCCGCGGTTCGCGGTTTCATGGCTCTGGTGCTCGACATGGTCAGGATCGACCCCGACCGTCGTCCCAGCGCGGAGATGCAGCGCTGGCACAGGGACCTCGCCGCCTCGGTCGGCGTGATCCCGGAGAGCGCGGAGACCAATCGCGATCTGCTCAACGGGGCTCTGCGCCTGTCGCAGATCCTCAACGGACCCGAGGGATCACCCGCGGACGCGCGCGCACGCGCCGAGGCCTCCGTCTGAGCGGCTGACGGAGGTGCCGCAGGCCGCGATCGCCGCACGGGTCTAGAATCGGACCCGTGCGGCTCTCCGGTCGGACATACGCGGTCCTCGTCGCCGACGGCGTGGAGGACCTGGAGTACTGGGTGCCGGTGATGCGCCTCCAGGAGGAGGGCGCCACCGTGATCAGCGCCGGCTCGGACACCGAGCCGCACCGCGGCAAGGGCGGGCTGACGGTGCAGGCCGAGGTCACCGCCGACGCCGTTGACGCCGCACGCCTGGACGGACTGGTCATCCCGGGCGGATGGGCGCCCGACAAGATGCGCCGCGACCCCGCGATCCTCGACCTGGTGCGGGCGGTCCATGAGCGGGGGCTGCCGATCGGGATCATCTGCCACGGCGGTAGCGTCGCCATCTCGGCCGGGATCGTCGGCGGGCGGGCGACCGGATCGCTCGGCATCAGGGACGACCTCGTCAACGCGGGCGCCGAGTGGGTCGACGAGCCGGCGTTCCGCGACGGGACGCTCGTCTGGGGCCGGGTGGTGGCCGACATCCCCGACTTCACGCGGGAGCTGGTCGCCGCGTTCGTGGAGGCCGCGGGCTAACCGGCGGCGGCGGGCGGCGCGATCGCCGCGAGGGCCTCCTCGCGGGTCGCCGCCAGGGTGAAGAAGCCGTCGGTCCGGGTGAGGGCGAAGATACGCCGGGCGGGACCGTCGGGGGCCACGATCGCCAGGCGGCCGCCGAGGCGGCCGGCCTCCCGGTGCAGGTCGGCCAGCACGGCGAGGCCGGAGGAGTCGATGAACTCCACCGCACCGAGGTCGAGGACGAGCGAGCCGCCGGACGCCGCGAGCGCGGCCGACACCCGGCGGTGCACGACGGTCGACTCGCGGAGGTCGAGGCGCCCCTCGAGGGCGACCGGCCCGGACGGCGCCCGCAGGCGCCGCGACATCAGCAGGCGGTTCTCCCCGTCGGCCCGCACCACCCGCACCCGGTCCATGCACTCGGCCATCAGGGCGATCCCCCGCCCCCGGCGGGCCTCCGGCGCGGGCATGCCTGCGAGGGCCCCCGGCCGGAACGGCTCGCCCCGGTCGCAGACGGCGACGCTGAAGCGCGCGTCGGTGCGGCGGATCACCACCCGGAGCCTCCCCGAGGAGGAATGCTCCACCACGTTCGCGCAGGCCTCGGCCACGGAGAGCTCGCAGGCGAAGGCGGCCTCGGGATCGGCGTCCTCCACCATCGACCGGGCGGCCTGCGCCGCCGTGCGCGCGCCGTCGGCGTCGGGCGCCAGGTCGAGTATGCGCTCGTCGTTCACGTGGCGCGCCCGACCACGAGCAGGGTCCGGTCGTCGTCGTCGCCCGCCGCACGCACCAGGTCGGCCGGATCGGCGCCGGCCGCCAGACGGGCGGCGAGGTCGGCGCGGGCGGTCGCCGGGTCGGCCGCGCCACCGGCCTCCACCATGCCGTCGCTGAAGGCCGCCAG
>JAEMRL010000490.1 GCA_016463385.1 Thermoleophilia bacterium | reverse complement strand
GCGCGCTCGGCCGGCGAGAGGGCGGCGAAGGGATCCACGCCGACTACCTTCCCATTCCAGGGACTCCAGGACACCCGCCCCCCCTCGATCGGACCCGGCGAGGGCTCTCGAGTCCCCCCGCGGTCCTAGAGTCGGGCCATGCGCAGGCTCCCGATCGCCGCCGCCTCCCTCGTCCTGATCGCGACCGGCCCGGCCGCCGCCGCCCCGGGAGACCTCGACCCCTCCTTCGGGACGGGCGGGAGGCTTTTCGTGGAGGGGATCCTGGGCGGCCTGGGAGAGGACGGCACGGGTCTCTCCTCGCTGAGCATCCTTGCCGACGGTCGGATCGTGCTGCTCGGCACCGAGCGCTGCAGCCTGTCGTGCGACCCCATCCTCGTGGTCTCGAGGCGCACGCCCGCCGGAGCGCCCGACCCGACGCTCATCGCCGGCCCGTCCCTGGGTGTTCTCGCAGTCCCCGGACACGATGACGGCGAGCCGGAGAGCACCCGCATCCTCGGGTCGGCACTGCAGCGCGACGGGGGGCTCGTGGTTGGACGGGCGCGCACGGGCGCGTCGTCGCTCGTGGCATACGGACCCGACGGGACCCCCGTCGCCCCCGTTCCATCCGCGGCGCCTGTGACCCCCGATGCGGTCCTGCCCGACGGCCGTGTTCTCGGCCGCTCCGGTCGCACTGTCCTCCGGCTGACGCCCGCGCTCGCGCCCGATCCGTCGTTCGGGGCGGGGCGGGCGGTCGTCATCCCCGCCGGGCTACGCACGCCGCTGCCGGTCATCCGGTCGGGCCGCGGCGTCGTCTCGGGCTCGGACACCGCCCGCGGCCTGGCGCTCTGGAGGACCGACGGGAACGCGACGACCCCGGCGACCGTCTCCACGTTGCGCATCCCCGCCAACGGGCCGGGCGCGGTGTCCGGCCTCACGGCGCGGCAGGTGGTCGCGGCGCGGGGCGGGCGGACCATCCTGGTGGGCGCCGCGATCCGCACGCAGGGCTTCGCCCCGACGGCCCTCCTGACGCGCTTCGACTCCTCGGGCCGGGCCGACGCGGGCTTCGGCCGTGACGGACTGCTCCGGCTCTCCGGCCGCGAACCCGCCGTCGTCGTCGATGAGGCGGGGCGGATCGTCGTCGCCACGCTCGCCGGGCGGGCGCCGGTGCCGGGCGCCGAGGTCCGGGTGATCGTGCGCCGCCTCGGCCCGCGCGGTGCCCCCGACCCGGCGTTTCCGGCCCGGATCCTCCGCATCGGGCGGGGCTACGCCGCCGGGCTCGGCGTGAGCATCGACCCGCGCGGGCGGATCGTTGTCGGGGTCGGCTTCTCGCCGCAGTACACACGGGGCGGGGTCGTCCTCCACCGGCTCCGCGGAGGACCACCGCCCCGCTGAGGCTGTCGCCGGGGTCTAGAGGTCCGGCTCCCCGCCCTCGAAGGTCGCGGCGAGTTCGGTCGGATCGGCGCCGATGCTCCGCAGCAGCTCGGCGTCGCGCTCGGTGTCAACCACTTCGGGCAACCCCGAGCCGGCCGTGGCGGCCTGGCCGCCCTTGCCCCGGCTCTCCAGGAACGTGAGCACCTGCTCGCGTGGTACCTGCATGATCTCCTCCTCTCCGCGCGGCGGCGCGGGCGTCGGGGCGAGGGTGCATCCTCGCGGTACCCGCCTCGGGATGGCACAACCATCGCGCCGCGGCCCGGTCTCAGAGGAGCCATCGAGATTGACCCGGCACCGCCCGGGTAGTCGGCGGAGGACGCGCGGCCCTCAGGGGCCGCCCATGCGGGCGATGATGCGCACGATCCGGGCGCGGCGCCCACGACCCGACCGACGGA
>JAEMRL010000116.1 GCA_016463385.1 Thermoleophilia bacterium | reverse complement strand
CGTCGTAACGCTGGACGGGCATCACGTCCGGGACGAGGTGGCGCCGCACGTGCTCCAGGGAGGCCCGCAGGTTGCGCGCGCCCGAGGCCGCCGGGTCGTCGGGGTTGTCGGGGAAGACGTCGAAGAGCCGCCGGCCGACGAGGTCCTCGCGGCGCATCTTGCTCGCGGCGAGGTAGGCGTCGCTCGCGGCGACCATCGTCAGGTCGGGCGCAAGGAGCAGGATCGGGCCGGGCGCGGCCTCGAACACGCGCCGGAAGTCGACGGCGCCCTGGGGCGCCGCCTCAGGTCGCATCGGATCGTCGCCCCCTCCGGGCACTTCCCCCTCCCCGCCGATGGCCGGCACACGAAGCCTAGGGCCCTGGGGGACTCTCGGCGGCCTGCGGTCGCCGTCCATCGGGGGAACGCGGGACGACGCCTGCGGGGAGGCCGCAGCCGCGAGCGGCCGCGCCCCGCCCCGGAAGGGGGCGGGCGCGACCGGCGCAGCGGGGCTACTGGACCGCGAACTCGGTGTAGTAGACGTCCAGGATCTTGAGGTCGGTGTGCTTGTTGACCTCCTTGACGATCTCCTTCTTCACCTTCTCGCGGCCCTCGGAGTGCGAGAGCTCCTCGCTGCTGTGCGCCTGCAGGGTCGCGATGACGATGTCGCGCAGCTCCGGGTCGGCCTCGATGACGACCGGCTCTCCGGCCTTCGCGTGACCGCCGGCCGGGAGCTCGGCGGCGGAGAACATCGACAGCCGCAGCGCCACGCCGACCTTCGCGAAGTGGGGCGTGTCGGCGCCGTCGGAGAGGTTGACCACGAACGGCTCGGCCATCGTGTAGATCGGGCCGGGCTCCTTGGCGAGGGCCTTCTCGTCCGGCGGCGGAGCCGCCGGCATGAGGAACATCTTGGCCGCGACCAGCAGGAGCAGCAGCACCGGTCCGCCGATCATCAGGATCTTCTTCATGGAGCAGGCCCTTCCGTGGGTGTCAGCCGGCGCCCAGGGCGTCGGCGGGGGACTGGCTGGGGGAGCCCTGCAGGCGCAGGATCAGGATCTCGACGCGACGGTTCTCCGAGCGGCCCGCCTCGGTGTCGTTATCGGCAACGGGGCGCGTGTCCCCGAACCCTCCGACCTGGAGGCGCGTCGAGGCGATCCCGGCCGACTGCATGGCGACGACGACCGCTGCCGCACGCACTCCCGAGAGCGCGAAGTTCGACGGGAACTGGGAGGTGCTGATGGGCGTCGAGTCGGTGTGGCCCTCCACCCGGATCGGGTTGGGCAGACCCTTCAGCGACGCGGCGATCGGAGCGACGATGCGCGCGCCCTCGGACCTCAGGGTCGCGGCGCCGGGGTCGAAGAGCACGCCGTCGGTGCGCAGCCGCACCGCCAGGCCGCGCTCGTTGACCGAGGTCGAGACCTTGCCTCCGAGGCCCTCCTTCTTGAGCTGGGCGTCGATCTTCTTCTCGGCCGCCTCGAGCTGGCTGGTCTCCAGGATCTGCCCGGGTGAGGCCTGCGAGATGCTGACGCCGCCGACCGAGGGGACCTCGGGGGCGATGCGGCTGGTCGCGAAATCGACCACGGGCGACGGGGTGCCCTCGACGCTCGAGATGACGCTCGAACCGCCGGCCGCCAGGCCGCTGTTGAAGGCGTCGGTGAGGCTCTCCTTGAGCAGCTCGAAGCGGCTGGTGTTCACGACGCTGATCGAGAACAGCACCATGAAGAGCACGTACATCAGGGTGAGCACGTCGGCGTAGGTGATCAGCCAGCGCTCGTCCGGGTGCTCCTCGTGGCGCTGCTTGCGCTTGGCCATCTATGCGGCCTTCGCGGCCGGCTCGGAGTCCGCGTTCTCGCCGTCCATGTCGCGGGCGGCGGGCGGCAGGAAGCTCCAGAGCTTCTCGGCCAGGATGCGCGGGTTGTCGCCGCTCTGGATCGAGAGCACGCCCTCGATCACCAGCAGGCGCTCGCTGGCCTCCTGGGCGGTCTTCTTCTTGAGGGCGTTGGCGATCGGAAGGAAGACCACGTTGGCGGCCGCCACGCCGTAGAAGGTGGCGAGGAAGGCGGCGGAGATCGACGGGCCGAGCGTGTCGGGCTGGTCGAGGTGCTGGAGCACGCCGACGAGCGAGAGCACGGTGGCGAGGATGCCGATGGTCGGGGCGAAGGCGCCGCCCTGCTTGAACATGTCCTGGTTCTTGTGGTGGCGCTCGTCCATCGCGTCGAGCTCGGTCTCCAGGATGTCCTTGACCAGCTCCGGGTCGGTGCCGTCCACCACCAGGCGGACGCCCTTGCCGAGGAACGGGTCATCGACCTGCTTGGCGTCCTCCTCGAGGACGAGCAGGCCCTCGCGGCGGGCCTTCTCGCTGAAGCCGACGAGCGTGCGGATGAGCTCCGGGCGGTTGTCCGGGAGCTCCTTCAGCGAGCCGATCGTCAGCTGGATCATCGAGATCGTCTCCTTCATGCCGAAGGAGGCGATCAGGATGCAGGCGGTGCCGCCGACCACCATGAGGAAGGCCGGCGGGCTGATGATGCCCGCGATCGTGCCGCCCTTCATGATCATGCCGACGATGATGAAGACCCATGCGCCGACAAGGCCGATCAGTGGAGACATGTGGAGCTACCCCCCGCGCTAGGTGGTCAGGGGGGCGGCGGCGGCGAGGTGCCCACCGGTGGCGACGAGGCGCCGGTACTCGATGGCGGCGTCGATGACCTCCTCGACGCTCTCGAGGACCAGCAGCTGGCGCCGGTCCATCATGATGATGTGCGTGTCCGGAGTGGCCTCGATGGTGAGGATGAGATCCGCGTTCAGCGTCATCTCTTCTCCGTTCAGGCGATGCAGGGTGATCACTTCATCCTCCGGTGCGATGGCGGGCCGGGACCGGCGAGGGGCCTCTTACGCCCCCCGCTTATCGGTCGTCCGGCCCGCCGGTTGAGCGGCGGGTCAGGCCGCGGCGGTCACTCGCCTATCGCTTGAGGTTCACCAGCTCCTGGAGCATGTCGTCGGAGGTGGTGATGGCTCGGGAGTTCGCCTGGAAACCTCGCTGGGCGATGATCATGTTGGTGAACTCGAGGGCCAGGTCGACGTTGCTCATCTCGAGCGCGCCGGGCACCAGGGTGCCGTGGCCGGCGGCGCCGCCGGGAGCGCCGTTGACGGCCGCGCCGGAGTTGTTGGAGGCGCGGTAGAGGTTGTCGCCGAGGCGCTCCAGGCCCGGCGCGTTGGCGAACTTGGCCAGGCTCACGGTGCCGATGGCGGTGGTGACGCCGGCCGCGCTGACGGCCGAGACGGCGCCGGCCGCGTCGACGTTGATCGCCGCCGTCGTCGCCGGGTCCACCTGCAGGCGGCCGACGTTGCCGGTGGTCGCGAGCGTGCCGAGGACGTACTGGCCCTTGGTCGTCACGAGGTAGCCCTGGCTGTCGAACGAGAAGTTGCCGGCGCGGGTGTACTGCTCGCCGCCGCCGGTCACGTCGTTGCCGCCGACGCCGCCGAAGGTGGCGCCCGGCGCGGCGACCCGGAAGAAGCCGTCGCCCTGGATCATCATGTCCGTGACGACACCGGTGCTCTGCGAGTTGCCCTGGGTCATGAGGGTGTCGATCGAGTTGAGCGACATCCCGAGGCCCACCTGGCGCGGGTTGGTACCACCGAGGCTCGGGGGCACCGGCGCGCCGGCGCCGGACAGGTTCTGGTAGAGCGAGTCCTTGAAGGTCGTGCGCTGGGACTTGTAGCCGAACGTGTTGACGTTGGAGATGTTCGACGCCAGCACGTCCATCATGGTCTGGTGGTTCCTGAGGCCGGAGACGGCCGCGAACATGGAGCGCATCATGGTGGTGTGGGTTTCCTTTCCCTGGGGTACCGCCCGGGCCCCCTTCCATGAGGTCCAGCCCGGGCGGTGGGTATCCGTGGAGCGGCCTCGGAGCTAGCTGAGGACCGCGCTGTCGATGTTCGTGAACACCTGGTCACGCATCCCTGCCTGATCGACCGCGGTGATCACGGTGCGGTTGGTCACCGACACCACGAACGCCATCCGGTCGACGAGCACGATGCTCTCGCGCCCGCCTTTGGCCGCCAGCTTGTCCACCGCCCCCTCGAGGCGCTGCTGCACCTCGGGGGTGATGGGGATCTGACGCTGTGAGAGCCGCTGCACCGCGTGGGCGCTCCAGCGCAGGGCGCCGGAGGCCTCGTCGGACCGCAGCTTGCTGGTGAGGATCTGGTCGAACCCGGCCGCGGCCGTGGAGCCCGCGCGTGCGGGCGCCTTCGCGGCGGCCGCACCCGTGACCGGGCCGAGCGGCGCGATCGTGGGCCGGTCGGTGCTCACGCGCCGACCTTCGTGATCAGGGCGACGTCCACGGACACGCCGTTGACGACGAGGCTCATGCCGCGCCCGTCACCGGTCACGTTGAGCGCCTCCACCGTGCCGGTGACCGGTGTGTCGGTCCCCGTCGGCGTGTAGGTGACGCTCTTGCCGATCAGCGACGCGCCCTGGGAGAGCTGGCTGCTCATCGCGAGCGCCTTCATGTCCTTGGCCACGCTGGTGATCTGCTCGAGCTGCGAGAACTGCGCCATCTGGGCGATGAACTCGGTGTCCTTCATCGGCTCGAGCGGGTTCTGGCTCTTGATCTGGCTCGAGAGGATCTTCAGGAACCCGTCCGAGGAGAACAGGTCCGTCTGCTCCTTCGGAACGGGCAGCGGCGACGTGGGCGTGTAGGCCCCCGTGGCCGAGGTGGGGATGGTGGGCATCGGTGTCTCCCTATGCGAGGAGGTCGAGCCCGGCGGTGCCACCCGCCGAGGACGATGTGAGGGTTCCGGAGACGGCCGGGCTTCCGTCGGCCTCGAGCACCTCGCCCGTGACCGCTTCCTCCGCCCTCTTCGCCGGCGCCTGGGCGTCGCGCGGGTCCTGCCCCTGGTAGGCGACGTCGAGGTTGTCGAGCGAGTAGCCGAGGTCCCCGAGCGCGGCGTCCAGGTTGCCGAGCGACTGCTGCAGCATCCGTGCCGCCTCGGGCCGGTCCGCGATGATCGTGGCCTGCATGACGCCGTCGGCCATCGTGACCCGGATCGTCAGGTGGCCGAGATCGGCGGGACGCAGCTGGACGACCAGCTCGCGACCGCCCTCGCGGACCGCCATGTGGACGCGCTGGCCGAGCTCGCGGGCCAGCTCGTGGGGCGTGGTGAGCCCACCGCCCGAGCGCACGATCCCGCCGAGCGGGTCGTTCTGGATCGGCGCGGCGGCCGGCGCCGGGCCGACCGAGCCGGCCGGGGGCTCCGGGGTCGCGACGGCCACCGACGAGGCGGCCTCCGAGACCTGGGGACGCAGGGCCGGCTGGCCCTTGAGCGCCTCCGCCACCGGCGTGGTGGCCTGCGCGGAGACCAGCTGCGCGGGCGCCGCCGCATCCGCGGCCCCGCCGGCGTCCACCACCGCCGGCGTCGAGATGGTGAGCGTGACCGTGGCCGTCGCGGCGTTCGCCGGAGTCGCCGCGGAGGCCTGGGCCGCCGGGGCGGCCGGAGCCGGAACGGCGGGAGACTGCGTGGCGGGCGTCGTCGTGGTGACCGGCGCCTCCGTCGTCGCGGCCACCTGGGCCACGGCGACCGTGGAGGCCGGCATGGCCGCGAGGACCTGACCGGCGACGGCCTGACCCGGGGCGACCTGCGCACCGGCGACCGGTGCGGCCGTGGCGGGCATGACCCCGCCGTTCCCGTCGAGGAGCGCCGGCACGAGGCCGGCGATCGGCTGCGGGGGTCCTGCGGCCTGGACGACGATGGCGATCTGCTGACCGGCGAGAGCGCCGCCGGCCGGCGGGGTCGGCGAGGCCACCGTGGGAACCACGGCGGTCACGGCGGCGGCGATCGCCGCGGCGAGCCCCGCCGCTGCGGTCTCCTTCTGCGAGGCGCCGACGTCGGCGGCGGCCTCTTCCTGCAGCTCCCCGGTCTGGGGTCCGGCTGCGTCCGTGTGTGTATGGGCCTCTGCGGTGCGCGCGTCGGAGTCCGATGAGGCGGGTGGCGTGCGGCGGCTTTCGAGAGCGGCCGTGAACCCCCCGTCATCCGCCGGCGTCCGGTTGGCCGTGGCGTTGTCGCCACCGGCGCCCCCGGTCGGGGCGGATCCTCCTCGGCTCGCGACCGCAACCGGCGGCCCGAGCTGTGCATCGATCATCTCATCGACACCGTCCCTCCTTGTCGGTGCTCGTCACGACCCCGTCATGGGGCCGCGGTACCTCTCCCCTGCTATCGGCAGATGGCCGGGGAATCCGAAGTGGGGCGCCACCGGCTCATGCGGCGACGCCCGGGCGGCGCGCGGCGCGGCGCATCGCGAGCTCGTCGAGCTCGATGCCCTCCACGCGCAGGCCCTCCACGCGGTGGCGCTCCAGGGCGGTCGCCCGCAGCTGGGTCAGCGCCTCGCGCTCCTGGCTGGCGCGCACGAGGTCGGCGCGGCGCTCGTCGGCCACGACCGCGAGGGCCTCGACGGTGTCCCGCTCGTGCACGGCCCGCGAGCGCATCAGCGCCAGGGCGTCGTGGCCGGCGCGCAGCCGGTCGAGCTCGACAGCGCCGTCCATCAGGGCCCGCAGCTCGGCGAGCGACGACTCGACCGCCCGCTCGGCGGTGACGGCCTTCTCCTGCTGCAGGGCCACCGCGGCCATCGCGCGGGCCAGCTCCTGCTTCATCAGGTCCTCGCGCCGCGTGCGGTGGTCGAGCACCTGCTCGAGGCGGAATTTGAAGCGGGCCATTGATCCACCTATCGGCGGCGCGCCGGGATCCTTGATGGGCGCCGGCCGGCGCCGGGCGCCGGGATCCGGACTGGGTCTCCTCAGTTCGGCTGGCGCCACGTGATCGTCTGCGCGGTCGGACGAATCCGTGCGCGGGACGTGCGTCGACGCACTGATCTCCCTCTTGCGGGGAGATCAGGGCGGCAAATCGGCCCTTGGTCGGGCCGATTTGCATCTTCAGGCACCGCCGTGCGGCGGGGATGGCCTGAGAAACACCGAGTGCCCTGCGCTGCGAGGGACGGCCACATGGGACGGTCACGTCCGCGAGACCGGACGCTTGGTCGGCGCCGCGCCTGCTTCCGTCCCGTGACCAGGTCGTCTGCGCGGAGATGGACGATCCGAAGGGCAACGGCGCCCTGTCGGGTCTCATGGCTCGCAGGGTGCGCT
>JAEMRL010000115.1 GCA_016463385.1 Thermoleophilia bacterium | reverse complement strand
GCGCGACTTCAGCGACCACGCCCGCGTACTCGCCGGCGAGTACGACCTGGCCCTGGCCGACGAGCCACTGACCCGCAGCTCGGGCCTCGCCGAGGTCGTCATCCCTCCCCGCTCCGGGCTGATCGGGCAGGTGATGTTCCCCGGCATGGTCACCGAGAGCGGCGACCTGGTCGTGGTGGCGGTGCAGCGCGAGGGCGAGCAGCGCCAGGGCGACACTCCGCTCGCCGTCGGCGACACGCTCCTGCTGCGCGGGAGCTGGGCGGCGCTCGACGAGAACCTGGCCGACCCGGACGTCCTCGTGGTGGACCACCCGGAGGCCATCCGCCGCCAGGCGGTGCCGCTCGGCCCCGGGGCGAAGCGTGCGATCGCGGTGCTCGTGGGCATGGTCGTGCTGCTCGCCACCGGGGCCGTGCCGCCGGCCGTCGCCGGCCTGCTGGCCGCGGGAGCGATGGTGCTCTCCGGGGTGCTGAGCATGGACCAGGCGTACCGGGGTGTCTCGTGGACGACGGTGATCCTGGTGGGCGGCATGATCCCGCTGTCCACCGCGATGATCGAGACGGGCGCGGCCGAGAAGCTCGCCGAGGGCCTGGTGTCGGCGGTCGGCGACGCCGGACCGCGCGTGCTGGTGCTCGGCCTGGTCGTCCTCACCTTCGCCCTCGGCCAGCTGATCAGCAACATGGCGACCGCGCTGATCGTGATCCCGATCGCGGTCTCGGCCGCGGTGGACATCGGCGTGTCGCCGAAGCCGGTGCTGATGGCGGTCGCCGTCGCGGCCGCGGCCTCGTTCCTGACCCCGGTGGCCACGCCGGCCAACCTGATGGTGATGGGGCCCGGCGGCTACCGCTTCGGCGACTACTGGAAGCTCGGCCTGCCCCTGATCGTGCTCTTCGGGGTGGTGGCGGTGCTGCTGGTACCCGTGATCTGGAGCTTCTGAGCCGTGGGCGTCGCGGAGGTCGAGCGGCGCGCGCTGTGGTGGTCGATCGCGGTGACGGCGGCGCTCGGCGGCATCGGGATCGTGTGGGGGATCCTCGGCGGCTCGCAGATGATCCTGCTCGACGGCGTGTACGCGATCGTCGGCATCATGGTCTCGCTGCTGCTGCTGTGGGCGTCGGCCCTGGCCCAGAGGGAGCCGACCCGGCGCTACCCGTTCGGGCGGGAATCGGTCACCCCGCTGGTGATCGCCGTCCAGGGCTTCGTCCTCATCGGCACGCTGCTCTACGCCGCCGCCGAGGCGCTGACGGCGATCCGCGAGGGTGGCAGCGACATCACCGCCGGGTGGGCCATCGCGTACGGGGTGCTCAGCACGATCTGCTCGCTGGCCGTCTGGCTGTGGCTGCGCTCGCAGGCCGAGGACTCCGACCTGCTCGACGCCGAGACGACGGCCTGGCGGATCGCGGCCCTGCGCGGGGTCGGGATGACGATCGGCTTCACGGCCATCCTGGCGCTGGAGGGGACCTCGCGCGACGACTGGACGCCCTACGTCGATCCGGCGATGGTGCTCGCGACGTGCGCGATCTTCATCGTGCCGCCCGTGCGGATGGTCCGCGGTACCCTCGTCGAGCTGCTGGAGGGCGCCCCCTCGCGCGAGGTCGAGGAGCCGGTGCGCGCGGCCGTCGAGGAGGTGCGCGCGCAGTTCGACCTCAGCCCTCCGACCGTTCTGGTCACCAAGGTGGGCCGCAAGCTCTACGTCGAGGTGGAGGGCCTGGTGGCCCCCGACGTGACGGTCCGCCAGGAGGAGGAGGTGCGCGCGGCGCTGCGCGCGCGCCTGGAGGCCCTCCCCTTCGACATCTGGCTCAACTTCGAGCTGAAGCCGCGGGCGGGCGCCCCCTCCGCGTGACCGGGGGCGCCGGCGCTACGCGGCGGGCAGATCGCCGGGCGAGAGCGACCCGCTGAGCTCCTGGGGCAGGACCTCGGCACCCGGGACCGGGAGGGTCGCCTCCGCCTCGTGGCGGACGCGCAGGTCGAAGTAGAGGTACGTCAGGGCGATCGCGACGAAGGGCAGCGCCGCGACGTAGACCATGGCCGCGATCATGTTGACCAGGTCGAACGCCGCGCCCGTGAGCAGCAGCGCGATGACGCCCACGGCCGGGCCGATCAGCAGGCCGGCCGCCGCGACGGCGACCACCGCGGCGGCGCGCCACCAGTTGCCACGCACCAGGGCACCGCTGCGCCGCAGCGCGCCCCGCGCCGGACGGCCCTCGACACCGACCGACACCGCGAACAGCGACCACCACACCACCAGGTAGATGGACACCGGGATGAGGACGACGGTCAGATCCAGCACCACCTGGACGACGATCACGATGGCCAGGGCGATCGCAAGCGGACGAAGGCGTCGCAGCCGGAACACCGCGCGGTATGCGGAGATGGCGCTGGGGGTCCGGCCCGTATCGATCTCCACCACCGCCCATGCGGTCGCCGCCTGCATCAGGGCGAAGCCGAGGAAGGTGAACAGGAGACCGAGGCCGAGCGCGAGGGTGTTGACGAAGCTGTTGCTCACGCCGGCCTCATCGACGAGGGCCTCGAACAGGGTGACGCGGAAGAGCAGGTACTGGAGCAGGGTGATCAGGATCCCCACGGGGATGAAGAGCAGCCCGATCCCGAGGAACGTCCGCGGATACCGCGCCATCATCTGCGAGGCGGCGATCATCGACTGGCCCCACGCGCGGCGGCGCCCCACGCGCAGCGGTGCCGCCGGCTCCCACACCGTTCGCGACAGGGCCCACAGGAGGAGCGTGGCGAGTACGCCGAGGACCAGCAGCGCGCGGCCCGGGTGCACCTTCACCTGGCGCAGCACCTCCGAGCCGACCGCCACCGAGCTGCAGAAGATGTCGGTCGCCGACGTGCCGAGCGCCCCGCTCGCCGGGACGTCGAAGCTCTTGTCCCTCCAGGACTCCTCGGACCACGTGATGGGCCTGGTCCACTGGAGCTTGTCGTTCGGGCCCGTCGGCCCGTTGAAGAAGCTCCGCTGCTTCTCCCCCCACCGCCCGTCGAACCCGAGCCACGGGTAGGCGCGCAGATAGTCGGCACGGGCGGTGGGGATGGTCCGGATCTCAGGCCGGACCGTCGTCGAGGGCCCGCGCGTGTCGTCGCAGCCGACGCCCTCCGCCTGACTGCGCATCAGGTAGAGGCGCGACTCGAAGAAGTTCGCCTGGGAGCCCTGGGCCGGGTAGACGACCGGGTGGGTGCCGTCGACGATCTCGAGCTTCTCTGCGCCCCAGTCGGCCTGCTCGGCGCTGGAGTGCTGGCTGTAGCCCACCTCGGACGGGCCGCGCGCGAGCGCCTCGGCCGGGGTGTCGGCGTCGAAGACGATCTGGATCATCTCCCAGTCGCCCTCGTGCTTGTTCTTCCAGTCGTTGAAGACGTAGTAGAACCAGTACTGGAGCGCGAGCTTGCCCGGGCGCCCCTCTTCGGTGACCACCCGCGCGTACGCCGTCGGGGGCGCGAGCGGCTGGATCCGCGCCGCCCACTCCTCGAAGGTGCAGCCCGGATCGAGCGTGTCGCCCGGGAAGTCGAGGTGGTAGTCGAAGAGCCCGCGGGAGAGGTCCTCCGCCGAGGGCGCCACGCCGACCAGGTTCGTCCGGTCCCATGGGCCGCGCAGGGCGACCTCGTCGTTGCCGAAGAGCAGATCGACATCGATCGGCAGGTAGGGCGGCCCGTCCTCCGGGGCGCACGCATCGGGCCAGTTGCGGAGCTTCACGATCGGGGCGTAGGCCTCAGCGAGCGCGACCTCGTCGGGACCGGCGGCCGGCTCGGACGACTGCGCCGCCGCCGATCCGGCGGTCGCGGCCCACAGCGCCGCGACCAGGGCGACCCAGACGAGGACGGCGAGGGCGCCCGGAGCCGGACACCTTCCGCCGAGGGTTGTCGCGCGCGGCATCGGGCGGAGGATACCGGCGCGGGCGTTGACGCGGATCGCGGGCGTCCGGCAGACTCTCGGCGCCTCAGAGGAAACACCCGGCCGTCACGACCCAGGAGCCCGCCGTGCAGGACGTCATCTTCGGGCTCGTGGCGCTCGCCGCGGGCGCCCTCTTCTGCTTCCGCGGCTACCTCGCCTTCAGGATCGTCATCCCGGTCTGGGGCGCCTTCGTGGGCTTCGGCGCCGGCGCGGGCCTGGTGGCCTCGATCACCGGCGACGGCTTCCTGCGGACCGGAGTGGCATGGGCGGTGGGCCTGGTCACGGCGATCGCCTTCGCCGTGCTCGCCTACCTCTTCTTCGAGGTGGCGATCGTGATCGGGATGGTGTCGATCGGCTTCGCGCTCGGCACGAGCGCGATGGTCGCCCTCGACGTCTCCTGGACGTGGCTCGTCGTGCTCGTCGGCGTGGTGGTCGGGGCCCTCCTGGCGGCCGTGGCGATCGCGGTCGACCTGCCGATGCTCCTGCTGGTCGTCCTCAGCGCCCTCGGGGGGGCGAGCGCGATAACCACGGGCGTGATGCTGCTCGTCGGCACGATCGACACCCGCGACTTCGACGACGACGATCTCACCACGCGCGCGGCCGACGGCTGGTGGTGGTACGCCGTCTACGCCGGACTCGCCGCCGCGGGCATCGTCTCCCAGGTCCGGGGCGCCGACCGGCTGCGGCGGTCGGTCCGCGCGTCGTGGGCGGAGCGTGACTGAGGACTCGTCCGGCGGGGGGTCCGCCCCTGCCGTGAGCGCACCCGCGGCCCTGGGGGTGCGGGCGTTCGCGGTGCCCGCGGATCAACCCCGGTCGCGGCGCGCGACCGACGTGGTGCTGCTCGTGCCGGCGCTGCTCGGCGTGATCCTGGCGATCGTCGTCTACCCCCCGTCGGGGTTCGAGAGCTCGCTGCAGGCCTTCCTGGCCAGCGTGCCCGCGTGGCTCGACCCGGTCTGGGGCTTCCTGGCGGACGCGTTGTGGCTGTGGGCGGGCATCCTGATGGTGATCGCGCTCGTGCGACGGCGCATCTTCATCGTGACGCAGGCGATCGCCGCGCTGGTGCTGGCCGTCCTGTTCGGCCTGGTTGCGGCGCGACTGGCGATCGGGTCGTGGCCGGAGATCACGGCGGCGGTCTCCGGTGCGGCGGACGGACCCCCCTTCCCCAACGTGCGCGTGGCGCTCGCCTCGGCCGTGGTCCTGACCGTCGCCCCCCACCTCGTGCGCCCCCTGCGCATGCTGGGGCGCTGGATCCTCGGCCTCGGCGGCGTTGGAGCGGCCGTCATCAGCAGCGTCACGCCGATGGGCACCCTCACCGCGCTGCTCATCGCCGTCGCGGCCGCCGCCGCGGTGCGCCTGACGATGGGCACCTCGATCGGTCGCCCGCCACTGACTTACGTGGCGGCCGGCCTCGCGGAGCTCGGCGTGCCCGCCCACGGCCTGGAGGCGGCCGAGCGCCAGATCGCGGGGGTGTTCGCGGTCCGCGGCACCGACGACGAGGGGCGCGCTCTGACCGTCAAGGTCTACGGGCGCGACGCCTACGACACCCAGCTGCTCGCGCGGCTGTGGCGGTTCGTCTGGTACCGGGGCACGGGGGCGCCCATCGGCCTCGGCCGCCTGCAGGTGGCGGAGCGCGAGGCGTTCGTGACGCTGCTCGCCCAGAGCGCGGGACTGCCCGCCCAGGAGGTGGTCATCGCCGCGACGACGACCAGCGACGACGCGCTGCTCGTCCTCCGGGGCGAGGCGCGGCCGCTGGCGTCCCTCGGTCCGGACCGGATCGACGACGAGGTCCTCCGCGACGCGTGGCGCGCGCTGGCCCTACTCGGCGACCGCGGGATCAGCCACCAGCAGATCGCCCCCGAGACCGTCGCCCTGATCGATGGGAGAGTGGGCTTCACCGACCTCGCCGGTGCCACGGTGGCGCCCGACGTGCACCGGCGGGCGACCGACCGGGCGCAACTCCTGATGACGACCGCCTGCCTGGCCGGGGGGCAGCGGGCTCTCGATGCCGCGATCGCCGTGCTCGGCACCGACGGGGTCGCCGCCCTGCTGCCCTATCTCCAGTCGGCGGCGTCCACCCCCGCGCTGCGCCGGGCGCTGAAGGCTCACGGACAGGACGTCGACGACCTCCGGGAGGAGGCCGCCGCGCGCGTCGGCGTCGAGCCCCCGGAGCTGGTGCGGCTGCGGCGGGTGTCGTTGCGATCGGCGATCCAGATGGCGCTGCTCGCCGTGGCCTCGTACGCGATCCTCACCGCCGCCGGGGGAGTCGACTGGGGGGAGTTCTCCTCGACGGTCAAGGACGCCTCGTGGGAGTGGGTCGCCTTCGCCCTCCTGGTGGCCCAGCTACCCCGCCTCACCCAGGCGGTCGCCACCCTCGGATCGGTCCCGGCCCCCCTCCCGCTCGGCCCGGTCTACGCCATGCAGCTCGCCACCGGATACATGAACCTCGCCCTGCCGTCGAACCTCGCGCGGATGGCGGTCAACATCCGCTTCTTCCAGCGACAGGGCCTCTCCGCCCCGACGGCGGTCGCCTCGGGCGCGATCGACTCGTTCGCGAGCACGATCGTGCAGGCGATCCTCCTCATGCTGCTGCTCACCTTCTCCGAGTCGTCGCTCGAGGTGAGCCTGCCGCTGCCTGACGGCGGGGCCCGGACGCTGCTGTGGATCCTGATCGGCGTCGTGGTGTTCTCAGCGCTCGTCCTCACCCTCGTGCCGCGGCTGCGGCGGGGGATCTCGGGGCAGGTGCGGCGCTGGTGGCCGGACGTCCGCGCGACGCTCGGCGGGCTGCGCACCTCCAACAAGCTCGGGCTGCTGATCCTGGGGAGCCTCGCCACCGAGGTGCTCTTCGCCGCCGCGCTCGGCTTCTTCGCCCAGGCCTTCGGCTACGACATCAGCCTCGCCGAACTGCTCGTGATCAACATCAGCGTCTCGCTGCTCGGCAGCCTCGTGCCCGTGCCGGGGAACATCGGGGTCGCCGAGTTCGGCCTCACGGTCGGGCTGGTGTCGGCCGGCATGGCCGAGGAGGCCGCCTTCGCCGCCGTCCTGCTCTACCGGATCGCGACCTTCTACCTGCCGCCGCTCTGGGGCTTCTTCGCGCTGGGCTGGCTCCAGCGCAACCGCTACCTCTGAGAGGCCGCCGCGGGCCGCGCCCGGGGAACACCGCCCCGGGCGGCGACTGCTAGCGGTCGGCGACCTTCAGGCGGTTCTCGGCGCGTCGGCGCGCGCTCTCGGCCG
>JAEMRL010000489.1 GCA_016463385.1 Thermoleophilia bacterium | reverse complement strand
CCAGAGCGGCTGCTCGCCCCTCCCCCGTCCTCCGGCCTGGACATCCACGCGTGAACGCCCCGCACGCACGCAAGCGCGCGGTCGCCCTGCGCTACCGCACCGGCGAGGACGCCGCGCCGCGCGTCACCGCCTCCGGCAGCGGCCCGGTGGCCGAGCGCATCCTGGAGCTCGCCCGCGAGCACGGGCTGCCGATGCGCGAGGACCCGGACCTGGTCGAGGCCCTCTCGGTGCTCGATCTCGGCACCATGATCCCGCCGGAGCTCTACGAGATGATCGCCGAGGTCCTGGCGTGGGCCTACCGGGCCAACTCGTCGTTCCAGTCAACGACCCGGGGCCTCGCCGGCTCCTGAGCGGGCCGGCGGTCAGGCGCGGAGCCGACGACCGGAACCCGCTCTGTGCAGGCGCTTCGTGGCGAGGGTCCAATTGGACCGAGCGCCCTCGTCCAATTGGCCGCTCCGCGTCCGGCCCGGTCGCCGCGCTACGGTTGGGGCATGGCGACCGCTGTCACGCTCGGTGATCTCTCGCGCGATCCGGACGAGGTCGCGCGGGGGCTCGTGGCGTGGCAACGCGGCGATCCGGACGAGGCGGCGGCCCAGACGCTCGTGGCCTCGGAGCGCGTCATGAAGAGCACCAAGTTCGTGCTGTGGTCCTGGAGCGGCCGGACCTCGCAGGGCGAGCCCTCCTGGGTGCTGCCGGTGACCGCCGGGCAGGCGGCCACCTTCGCCCCCAAGGGCCCGGCGGCGGCCCTCGAGCGCAGCGTCGCCGCGCTCCTCGACGCCGAGGTGGGAGCCGACCCCGATCTCCTGCGCCTCGAGGAGTGGAACGGCTTCACCTGCATCGTGGCCCCCGGGGTCGCCGACATGGAACTGGCGTCGCTCGCGCTCGAGGACGCCAACACGACGAAGGCCGGGGGCCAGGCCCGGATCGCCGCGCTGCCGGCCGAGTACACGCTCGGCGGCGGGCCGATCCCGCTCGCGGCCGACCCCCTGGCGCGCGGCCGGGGGCTGGTGGCGCTGTCGCGCGAGATGCTGCTCCATCCGGTGCTGGTGCTGCTGGCCCTGGCGCGTCACGGCTTCGACCCCGCCGTCATCCCCGACGATCCGACCGACCTGGCCGAGTCGCTGAGGGACCTCGGATACTCGGCGGAGGCATCGCTCCCGGATCGGCCGCCCGCGCCGAGCTTCGCCATCGAGGACGATGCCTGCCCGCGCCGCCGCCATGCGCGCCGGGTGCTGCGACGGCTGTTGCAGAAGGGCAAGATCGGCGGGCACCACACCGAGATCGACCACTTCACCCGCGGCCTCCCCGACCACGAGAAGCGCGACGCCAAGGAGATCGTGGAGGCGCTGCTGCGCGCCGGCATCCTGGTGGAGAAGCCGAGCGTGGGACAGCGGCACATCTCCCTCAACCGCGAGTCGCTGCCCGAGATCCACGCCCTGATCGAGCGCGGGGAGACGGCCGATCCACTGCTGGCGGCGATGTGGACCGCCCCCGCTCCCGGAGAGGGCTAGGGAGACGCCCCGTCGGCCGGCGCCGTGCCCGTGCCGCCGGGCGCGGTGGTGGGTGCGTCGGGAGCGCTGGTCGTCGCGCGCGGAGCCGTGACCGTCACGGTGACCGGCACCGACCGGGTGACCGACTGCGTGATCGTCACGACCGGTAGGTCGCGCGACTCCGTGATGAGGCCGGCCGGCTCGGAGTCGCCGTTGGCGATGTAGCCGACGACCAGCCCGGCGAGCAGGGCCGCGCCGGCCATCAGCAGCGCGAGCGTGGCCTGGATCTTGCGCGGGGGCGGGCGCCGCGGCGGCCGCCCCCGCGCAAGATC
>JAEMRL010000488.1 GCA_016463385.1 Thermoleophilia bacterium | reverse complement strand
GGCGGGCGTCCCGAGACCGGCGTCGTCCTCGACGATCAGGATGCGGTTCGGGTCGGGGGACGGCACGGCGCTGAGATTCGTACCAGAACCGGCCGATAGCAAGCCCCGCGGCGCGGGCGGGGACTCAGGCGGCGCCGGTGAGCCTCGCCCGCTCCATCACCGTCTCGGCCATCCGGCGGGTGGCGTCGTCGATCATCTCGCCCTCGAGATCCGCCGCGCCGGCGCCGGCCGCCGCCGCGGCCGCGTGCGCCTGCAGCACGCGCCGCGCCCGGTCGAGCTCGGCGGCCCCGACGCCGTAGGCGGCGTTCAGCGGTGCGATCTGGGACGGGTGGATGCTCCACTTGCCGTCGAAGCCGAGGGCGCGCGTGCGGGCGGCGGCCTCCGCGAGCCCGTCGAGGTCGGCGATCACGGCGTAGGGGCCGTCGACGGCCTGGAGCCCCTCGGCGCGGGCGGCCACCAGGATCCGGCCGAGCACGTGGTGCCATCCGTCGCCCGGATAGCCCGGCACCGTCGCGCCGATGGCGGTGTGCGGCATCCCGAGCGAGGCGGCCAGGTCGCCCGGCCCGAAGACCAGGGCCTCCATGCGCTCCGGGCAGGCCGCCGCGATCGCCTCGACGCTCCCGAGCCCGCGCGCCGTCTCGATCTGCACCTCCAGGCCGATGCCCCGCCGCGGCAGCCCGGCCTCGTGCTCGAGGGCGCTCAGGAGATGGTCGGCGAAGGTGACGTGGCTCGGATCGTCGACCTTCGGCAGCACGATCACGTCCGGCGCCGCGCCGGCGACCGCGGCGAGGTCGCGGTGGCAGTGGGGACCGTCGACGGCGTTCACCCGCACCGCGACCGTCGGGGCGCGCAACCCGGCGCGCAGGGCCGCGGCCACCGCCTCGCGGGCGCCGCCGCCCTTCTCGCCAGGGGCGACCGAGTCCTCGAGGTCGAGGATCACCTCGTCCGCCTCGAGTCCCACCGCCTTCTGCAGCATCCGGGGGTTCGACCCCGGGACCACGTGACAGCTGCGCCGCGCGCGCGGCGGTCGGCTCATCGCCGGCGGAGCATCCCGAAGATCCCGCGCACCACCTCGCGCGTCACCTGGCGCGCGACGCTCGAGCCGAGGACGTCCTGCACCTGGTCGGCGAGGGTCTCGGGCGGCTTCGGGGCGCGGCGGCGCGGAGCGGGCTCGGGCCGCGGCCGGGAGCGGACCTCCTCGGCCCGGGCGGCGTCGCCGGCGATGCGCGCCTCGAGCAGCTCGGCGGCGCTCTCCCGGTCGAGCCGCTCCGCGTAGCGCGGGCGCAGCGGCGAGGCGGAGATGGCCGCGGCCCGCTCCTCGGGGGTGAGCGGGCTCATCCGCGAACGCGGCGGGTAGAGGCGCGTCGCGGCGACCGGCGTCGGGACGCCGCGGGGGTCGAGCACCGTCACCGCGGCCTCGCCGACGCCGAGCGACTGGAGCGTCTCGGTCAGCTCGTAGTGCCCGGTGACCGGGAAGGTCTCGACGGCCGACTTCAGCGCACGCGCGTCCTTGGGCGTGAAGGCCCTGACGGCGTGCTGGACGCGGTGGCCGAGCTGGGCGAGCACCTCGTCGGGGACGTCGGTGGGCAACTGGGTGACGAAGAAGACCCCGACGCCCTTCGAGCGGATCAGGCGCACCGTCTGCGCCACCGAGTCGAGGAACGCGTCGGAGGCGCCGTCGAAGAGGAGGTGCGCCTCGTCGAAGAAGAAGACCAGCGATGGCTTCTCGGCGTCGCCGACCTCGGGCAGGCGCTCGAACAGCTCGGCGAGCACCCACATCAGGAAGGTCGAGAAGAGCGCCGGCTGGCGGGCCACGTCGACCA
>JAEMRL010000487.1 GCA_016463385.1 Thermoleophilia bacterium | reverse complement strand
CGTACCGAGCCGGTCAGCGGCCGTGGCGGGCCATCGCGGCGCAGGCGAGCGAGAGACCGAGGTTGAAGGCGCTCGCCCCGCGCAGCGCCCAGCGGGTCCGGGCGGTCCGCACGCCCGGCGACTGGGCCCAGAGGACATCGGTCCCGATCTCCGTCCCGCGCAACCACGCCACCGCGAGCCAGTCCTCGGGGCGCCCCCGCACGGTCGCGACGAGATGCGCGGCGGCGAAGGTGAGCCAGATCGGACCGGCGCGGCGAAACAGCGCCTCGGCATCGGGGGACGGGGCCTCGTGGCCGATGATCCTCAGGGTGGTGGCCGGCGCCGCGATGGCGCCAGCGCCGAGCGCCAGGTCGAAGCCGATCATTCCGGCGTTGACGAGTCGGAGAGTCTCCCGGGGCGTCACCCGCCGAGCGTATCTCGTTCCGGGGCGCGGCCGGGCTTCTACACTGTGCCGCCCCATGGCGCAGAAGCAGCGACAGATCCGGATGGAGCAGAAGGGCGCCCTCGCGTCGATGCAGGCGCTGGAGCAGCGCTCCGACGACGAGCTCGAGGCCGAGCGCAAGCACCGCGCCGCGGCGCAGGCCCTGCTCGGGGCCCGGGCCGCCGAGCGCTACGACGCGAAGGCCTGCCGGATGCACTACCAGAAGGCGATCGCCGCGGCCCGCCCGCAGGAGCGGATGCAGCTGCGCCGGATGGCGGACGCCTCGCTCGCGCTCGCCGAGCGGCGCTCGGGAGACCTCAAGGCCGCGGTGGAGAAGCTCGGGCAGGAGGCGCCCTCCAGCCGGCAGCTCTTCCTGCTGCGGCTCACCGGGCTGCTCGTCCCCCCGCCCGGCGCGAGCGTCGCGCTGCGCGCCCGCGGCATCCTGCTCATGCTGCTCTTCGTCACCGCGCTCCTGGCGGTCGGCTTCGGGATCGCCACGCTCGTGACCCTGCCGTTCGGCGGCGCCAGCATCCCGTGGCGCGTCCTCATCGGGTTCTTCGTGCTCTCGGCGGCCTTCGGCGTCCTCTACGTCGTCGGGCGGCGGCGCCAGGCCAAGGCACGCGCCGCCCGAGCGGGCTGATCGCTACCGCTGCTCGACGGTGACCCGCTCCATGATCACCGGCTCCTCGGGCCTGTCCGTGCGCCGGTCCGTGTCCACGCCCTCGATGGCGCCGATCACGTCGTCGCCGGCGGTCACGTGTCCCACGAGCGCGTAGTCCGGCGGCAGGCCGACATCGCCGCCGGTCACCACGAAGTACTGGCTGCCCGACGTTCCGGCGGCCTCCGACCCGGCTTTCGCCATCGCCACGACCCCACGCACGTAGCGCAGGTCGGCCGGCGGCGCCTCCTCGACCTTGTAGCCGGGCCCGCCCATGCCGGTGCCGTCGGGACATCCGCCCTGGATCACGAAGCCGGGGACGATCCGGTGGAAGGACAGCCCGTCGTAGAAGCCCTGCCGCACGAGCGAGGCGAACGACGACGCCGTCACCGGAGCGCGGGCGGTGTCGAGGGTGATCTCGAAGGTGCCGTGGCTCGTCTGCACGGTGACGACATGCTCGCCGGGCTCGAGCGGCTCGCCGGGGGGTTCGGGCGCGGTGGTGGTCATGGCTGGCGAGGCTACCCCGTTCCGCGGGCGCGGCGGCGAGCGCGCCGCCTGGCATGACGGGCGCGGCCCTCAGCCCGACGGTCGCCGCGTACGACCATGTCCTGCTCGACCTCGACGGGTGCGTGTGGGTCGGCGACGAGGCCACGCCCCGGGCCGCCGAGGCGCTCGCCGCGCTGCGAGCCGCCGGCCGCGGCATCGCGTTCGTCACGAACGACGGCCGCCACAGCGTCGAGGAGTTCG
>JAEMRL010000114.1 GCA_016463385.1 Thermoleophilia bacterium | reverse complement strand
CTCGAGGGCCTCAGCATCGGCCGCCTCGCCGCGGAGACCGGCATGAGCAAGAGCGGCCTCTTCGCCCACTTCGGGTCGAAGGAGGAGCTGCAACTCGCGACGATCGAGCTGGCCGAGGAGATCTTCCGGGAGGAGGTCATGACCCCGGCGCTCGCCGTGGAGGGGGTCGCCCGGGTGCGGGCGCTCTCCGAGGGCTTCATCGCCCACATCGACCGCCAGGTCTTCCCGGGGGGCTGCTTCTTCGCGTCGGCGGCGGCCGAGATGGACACCCGTCCGGGCCGCGTGCGCGACCGCGTGCTCGCGACGCTCGGGCTCTGGTCGGGCCTCTTCCTCGAAGGGCTGGAGGTGGCGCGGGCACGCGGCGAGATCGCCGAGTCGAGCGATCCCGCTCAGCTCACCTTCGAGATCAACGCCATGCTGGCGCAGGCGAACGGCTTGTTCCTGCTGCACGACGATACGCGCTACTTCGACATGGCCCGCCGCGCGATCGCCGACCGTCTGGAGCGCGCCGCCGTCTGAGCACCGGGCCTAGCGGCGGCGGCCGGAGACGGCCGCGCGCCGCTAGGCCGCCCAGGTCACCGGCTCGTGCTGGAGGCGGTCCGGCTCCGGGCGCCCTTGCGTGCCGCCGCGCTGCGGGCGTCCGCCTTGCGGGCTCGCGTAGCAGCAGCCTTGCGCCCCGCCGCACGCCGCTTCGCGGAGCGCCCCGTGGCGCGGTCCTCGATCTCGTCGGCCATCCCCTTCAGGTCCTCCATGACCTGGGCGACGGCCGGCGGGGCCGTCTTGTGGGAGCCGGATCCGATCGCCTCGGCCACCGACTTCGCCACCTTCTTGCGCAGACCCCGCTCGTGCAGGTCCTCGATCAGGTCCTTGGTCGCCTTGCTGGTCGCCATGAGCGGCCTCCCTCGTTGCGGCGGCGGTTGCCCGACGCGCTGTGTGCCAGTCCCCAGTGCTTCCCGCGGAGGCCCCTTGTGGAACGTGATCCGCCGAGGTGGCGCCGGGGGAGGGGTGAGCCCCTACGCCCCCAGGGCCCAGGTGTAACCCTCGGGCGCGAAGGCCGGCTGGGCGCCGGCGAGGGCGATCGCCATCGGCTGGTGGGTCGCCCCGCGGAACTCCCCCGGCTCACCCTGGCGGCTCCAGCCGAGCCGGCGGAAGAAGGCCACGTTCGGCTTCTGGATGAGGGCGATCATCCGCGTGCCCCCGGCCTCGCCGGCCGTGGCGACGGCGAAGCGCACCAGAGGCGCGCCGACCCCGAGGGTGCGTGCGCCGGGCAGCACCGCGAGGCGGTCGCCCTTCCACAGCCCGGCCTCGTCGAGCGGGTAGAGGCGAACCGCCCCGACCACCCGGCCCGCGATCGAGGCCACGACCTTGACGGCGCCCTCGTCCCAGGCGTCGCGGTCGTCGCCCTCGAAGATGCCCTGCTCGGCCACGAACACCGCCTCGCGCACCGCGTGATGGGCGGCGACATCGGCGGCGCTGCGCGCGACCCGGACCTCGACCAGGGTCCGGGCGCACAGCTCCATCAGGCGCTCACCGCGGCCGGCTCGCCGTCGCGGCCCCCGCCGAAGGCCCGCTCGAACGTGCTGAGCGCCGAGCACGCCTGGCAGCGCACGCACCCGGCGCGGGTGTCCTGGCTCATCATCTGCGCATCGGCGAGCAGGGGCGCCACCTGCTCGTAGACCTCGCGCATGTACTCCACCGAAGGCGGCTCGCCGTCGGCGACGATGCTGCCGGGCGACGGCCGCAGCGGCACGACGAACGGGTAGACCCCGCGGTCGATGGCGGCGCGGCAGCCCTCCATCACCGACTCGGCGGTCTCGCCCAGCCCGAGGATGAAGTAGGTCGACACCTGGCCGCGGCCGAAGACCTCGACCGCCGCCTCCCAGGCCGACAGGTAGAGCGCCCGGCCCTGGGCGTGCTTGCCCGGCGCCACCCGCCGCAGCACGTCCTCGTCCCACACCTCCATGTGCAGGCCGAGCGACTCGACGCCGCTGTCCTTCAGCCGCGCGAACCAGCCGAAGTCGTTCGGCGGCTCGAGCTGCACCTGGATCGGCAGGCCGCTCGACTCCCGGATCGCCGCCGCGCAGCGGGCCATGTACGAGGCCCCGCGGTCGTCGCGGTTGGGCGTGCCGGTGGTGAGGGTGACGTCCTTCGCGCCGTCCAGGCGCGCGGCCGCCTCGGCGACCTCGGCCAGCAGCTCGGGCGTCTTCAGCGGGATCGTCCGGCCGCCGGCGAGGCTCGTGCCGATGGCGCAGAAGTGGCACTGGTCGCCGGTGCCCCAGTAGACGCACCGCTGGAAGACCGTCGACGCCAGGCTGTCGAGGTGCATCAGGGCGATCTTCCAGTACGGCACCCCGTCGGCCGTCTCGAGGTCGTAGATCTTCGGGCGCGCGTGCAGGTGCACCGGCCCGACCTCGACGCCGTCGCGCAGCAGCCGCCCGGCCTTCCCCGAGCTGTGCATCACGAGCTCGTACGGCGACCGGGAGACGTAGTCGCCGTTGACCGGCACCGTCAGCGGCGCGCCGTCGATCCAGACGAAGCCGGCGTCCGAGGGGCCCGCGCCGCCCTGGCGGCCCTCGACGGCCTCCCGGGTGCGCACGCCCATCGTCTGCAGCTCGACCGCGAGCGTCTTGATGTCGAATCCGCCGGCGACGGCGTCGGTCGTGCTCACCAGTGCTTCTCGTGCAGCTTCTCGAAGTTCTCCGTGAAGACCATCCGCTTGAGCTGCTCGGACACCGGCGCGCCCTCGATCTTCCAGTACTCGCCCATGAAGTCCGACCAGGGCTCGTCCGAGCCGAAGATCACGCGGTCGCCGCCGATGCCCTGCTTCTCGATCTCCACCAGCAGCCAGCGGGCGCCGAAGCCGATCGCCCAGGAGGTGTCGGTGTAGACCTTGTAGCCGTCCTTCACCCACTGCATGAACTTCGGGACCAACTTGATGTGGCCGCTGACGCCGCCGCCGAAGTGCACGAGGTGGATCTTGCAGCGCTTCCCGTAGGCCTCGACCATCGGGATGAAGTTGTTGATGTCGCTGTTGCCACCGGCCGACGTGTGGAAGTGGAAGACGTAGTCGTGCTTCTCGCAGACGTCGAAGCACATGTCCGCGATCGCCTTGGTCTCCTCGTCCCACTCCTCGGGGTTGGGGTTGCCGCCCAGGAGGAAGGTCGTCTTGAGGCCGATGATCCCGGCCTCGCCGGCGTGCTTGAGCGACTCGATCGTGTGCTCGCGGTCGCGCGGCAGGAACGAGACCCACAGCAGGCCGCGGATGCGGTCGCTCGAGGTGGCGGCCTCCATCACGACCGGGTTCAGCGAGAACGGCTGCTCGGGCTTCGGGATGCCGTAGTTCGACATGCAGAGGCTGCGCTCGATGCCGTACTTGTCCATGTACTTGAGGTAATCGGCGGCCCGCGGGAAGTCGTAGACGATCGGCTTCACGGGGTAGTCGATGCCGTAGAACGGCCACGCCTCGATCTCACCGATGTGGGCGTGCCCGTCGATCACGTTCCGCTTCATTCCGTCCGGCAAAGACATGGTTCTCCCGTTCGTTCAGGTCGTCAGAAGGCTCTCGCGGAGGATCTCGGCGGCGGCCCGCCACTCGTCCGGGTCGGTGAACTCCCGCCGCGGTGCCAGGGGCTCGTCCGTCGTCGCCTCGCCGGTCTCGGGGTCGAGCGCGATCCCCTCGACGGCGTACCGGGGCATCATCGTGTCCGGGTCCATCAGGGTCGACACGGCCACCGCGCGGCCGCTGGAGAGCGACATCTCCACGCGCCGGTAGGGGGGCCACATCTCCCGCTCGCCCTCGCTCCAGATCACGGCCGTCCGGTCCCCGGCCGCGCGGGCGCGCCGTATGGCGGTCTCGGTGCGCTCCGTGGAGGCGCGCATCGTGAGCTCACGCGCCCTCATCTGGTAAGCCGCCTCGCGCACGAGGTCGAGGTCGATCTCGGGCGATATCTCGTGGCGCGGCACCCCGGCCGCGGCGAGCTCGGCGTCACGCTCCGCGGTGCGGAAGGTGATCACGAGCGCGTCGATGTCGGGTACCGAGCCGAGGTGGTCGGTGAGCGAGCGGACGACGACCGCCACGGCCTCGTAGAGGTCGGGGCGCACGGTGGCGACCGGGTAGAGGCGCTCCTCTCCCAGTCGCCAGCGGCGCAGTACGTCCTCGCGCTCGCTCACCGAGCCGGCTTCGGCTTCCCGGAGCTCCCTAGACCGTCCAGGTGTTGAGCTGGAAGGCCTTGTTCTGCCAGGCCGTGAGGGCCGAGTCGAGAACGTCGAGCGGGTTGAACGCCTTCACCCCGGGGATGAGGTCGTCCTCGCGGAAGCCGTACAGCGCGCCCATGGCGAAGCGGCAGGCGTAGATCGTCGCGCCCTCGGACATGAGGGTCTTGAGCTGGTTGTTGATCGCCATGTGACCCGGGAAGGCCTCCTGGCCGACGGCGGGGTAGCCGCGGGTGCCGGACGCCATGAGGACGCCGGGGCCGTAGAGCACGAGGCTGACCTTGAACCCCTTACGACCGAGACGGGTCGCGGTGAGGAGGTTCACGAGGCCGACCGAACCCTCGTACGGCACGGTGTGCATGAAGATCCATGCCTCCTGGCCGGGCTCCGCCTTGATGTCGGGGAAGACCTTCTCCGCGACGTCGTAGAGCTCCTGTCCGGCCTCGGGCTTCATTCCGTCGATCTTCGCCACGCTCGCTCCTTCTATGGGCACGGAGGCGTCCTGCACGGGTCCTGCGATCGCGGGACACCGCCGGGTTTCTCGGAAGATGGGATCATCATCCCCTGGTGGGGCCTTGCGCAACCTCTCGTATGGACAATCGTCCGCGCAGGACCACTCGCACACGGAGGAGTCGGCGTGACGTCAACGGTGGTGCTGGCGATCGGCGGCAACGCACTGGCCCCGGCGGGTCTGGGTGAGTTCTCCGACCAGGAGGAGCGCGCCCGGGGCGTCGCGCGCGCGGCCGCCGCGATCGTCGAGGCCGGCGAGCGCCTGCTGGTGGTCCACGGCAACGGTCCCCAGGTGGGTGCGCTCGCGATGGCGCAGGAGGCGGTGAGTCGCGAGGTGCCGCCGCAGCCGCTCTTCGTGCTGGGCGCGATGACGCAGGGGCAGCTGGGGTACCTGCTCGCGCAGGCGATCGGGGACGCGCTGGCCGAGGCCGGCCGGCCGCGCACCGTCGCCGCCGTCATGACCCAGGTCGTCGTGAGCCCCGACGACCCCGCCTTCGGGGCGCCCACCAAGCCGATCGGGCCCTTCTTCTCGCAGGGGCGCGCCACCCGGCTCGCGGACGCCCGCGGGTGGTCGGTGGCCGAGGACTCCGGGCGCGGCTGGCGCCGCGTGGTCGCGTCCCCCGAGCCGATCGAGGTGGTCGAGGCGAAGGAGATCGCCGGCCTCCTGGACGCCGGGGAGGTCGTGGTGGCGTGCGGCGGCGGCGGCGTCCCCGTCGCCCGGGTGGGCCGGGACCTGGTCGGCGTCGACGCCGTGATCGACAAGGACTTCGCCGCGGCGCTGATCGGGCGCCTCGTGGGGGCGTCCTCGCTCCTGCTCGTGACGGGCGTCGAGCAGGTGTTGCTCGACTTCGGCACCCCGGACGAGCGCGCCGTCGACGCGATGACGATCGCCGAGGCGCGCGGGCATCTCGCGGACGGTCAGTTCCCGGCCGGGAGCATGGGCCCGAAGGTTCAGGCGGCGATGCAGTTCGTCGAGGCGGGGGGCGGCACCGCGGTGATCACCTCGCTCGAGCGCATCGCCGAGGCGGTGGCCGGCACCGCCGGCACCCGCATCGTGCCGTGAGCCGCCAGCGCTCCGTGCTGACGTGGCGCCCGCCGGGCGCCGACGCGGTGCCCGCGGCCTCGGTCCGCGCCCGGGCGCTGCTCGACGACCCGCAGGGCTTCGGCAACTACATGACCTACCGCGATGCGTACCGCATCCTCGGGTGGGATCCGGCCGACATCTACCGCGACGGCGCCATCGCGCTCGACCGCTCCGAATGGGCCGACCTCGGCTGGATGGCCAACCACATCGGGCCCTCCCCGCGCGCCCTCGAGGCGATGCGCGACGCGGTCGACGAGGCGCACGTCGGTCCCTACTCGCCCGATCTCGACGAGCCGCTGCGCGACCTGATGGCGCAGGCGCTGCTCGGCCGCGCTCGCGACGACGACTTCGACGTCATCGGGACGGAGGGCGCGCAGGCGGGGGTCGGGTACGCGGCGCTGGCCTGCATCGATCCTGGCGACGAGGTGATCGTCACCGATCCCGGCTACTTCCACTTCGTCCCGGCGCTGCGCCTTGCGGGCGGCGTGCCGGTATGGGTGCGCCTCGGCGCGGCGAACGGGTGGCGCCTCGACCCCGACGAGGTCGCCGCCGCGATCACGCCGCGCACCAAGATGGTGGTGGTCTGCGACCCGATCAACCCGTTCGGCAGCGTCCAGCGCCGCGACGAGCTGGCCGCCCTCTGCCGCCTCTCGGCCGAGCGGGGCGTCGTGATCCTCGCCGACACCACCCACTCGGCCCACCGCGTCGATCCGGCCGCCGAGTACGTCCCCATCGCCGCGGTGGCCGCGGAGCACCCCGGGGCGACCGTGCTGGTGTCGAGCGGCCTGGCGCACGGCTACGGCATGGCCGGCGCGCGCATCGGCGCCCTTGGCGGCGACCCCGCCCTGGTGCGCGTCTGCCTGCAGGTGAAGATCGCCGCGGTGCGCCTCAACACCAACCGCCTGGCCCAGGTGGGCGCCGCCGCCGCCCTGCGGGACGATGACTGGCTGCGCCGCGGAGAGGACGTCATCCGGCGCAACCTCGCGGCCCTCCGCGCGGTCGCGACCCCGGTCGTGGACCCGGCCTACGGCTTCTCCTGCGTCGTGGACGTCTCCCACATCGGCGCCACCGCCCAGGAGCTCACGGTGGCCCTCTGCAAGCGCCACGTCGCGGTCTACCCCGGCGACGGGCTGGGCGAGGTGGGAGCGACGACCACGATCCGGGTCAACCTCAGCGACCCCGACCCCGCCGCCTACGAGCGCTTCGCCGCAGTGCTCCCCGAGGCGGTCGAGGAGGCGGCGACCCGGGTGTACCGCGAGGACATCCGGGAGCTCTTCCTCTCCTACGGCACCGATCGCCACCGGAGGCTCGCCGAGCTCGTCTGAGTTGCGTCGACGCACTGATCTCCCTCTTGCGGGGAGATCAGGGCGGCAAATCGGCCC
>JAEMRL010000113.1 GCA_016463385.1 Thermoleophilia bacterium | reverse complement strand
ACCTTCGACCCGTCGGGCGGCGTCTCGAGGCCCACGGCCCGCGCGAACTGGTCGGGGCCGAGCGCGTCGAGGCGCCCCTCGATCTCGACCAGGTGCTCGGGCATCAGGTAGACGCGTTTGCGGCCCGTGTAGAACGAGACCCCGAACCGCGTCACCAGGGTGGCCAGCGCGCGCGCCGGATCGGCGGCGAGCGCGGCGGCCTCCTCGGGGCCGTCGGCGATCACCCGGTACCCGGCATTGAGCACGGAGCCCGACCGGTTGCGGGTCACGCTCAGGGCCAGGGCGACCCAGGCGGCGTCGCCGGGCCCCCGCCGGGTCCAGAGGTGCATCGCCCGGTCGTCCTGGACGAACGACGCCGAGGCCGTCGCGCGCTCGGCGGCCTCGTGCGCGTGGGACTGGCGGAGCACGTCGTGGCTCATGGCCCGGTAGGCGTCGGGCGCGGCGCGCACCACCGTGCCCGCGAGTCCGTCCTCCACGCGCAGGGGCGCGAGCAGCTCGACGATCTCGTCCACGGTCTGGTTCGCCACAGCGCGAGCCTACCGGCGGCGAGGGCGTTGACGGCGCCGACGGCGCCGACATAGGTTCGCGACGTTCGTCACGATCGAAGGGGTGGAGATGCGGGTTCGACGCGTGCGGGTCCGGCGGTGCGCCCCGGCGGCGGCCATCGGAATGGCGGCGCTCCTGGTGGCGTCCGCCACCGTGGCCACGGCCGCCCCGGCCCCGAAGCCGGTGAAGGTCACGCCCTCCGGACCGAGCTCCTCGAGCCCGATCGTCGTCTCGCGGGACGGCTCGCTGGTGTGGACGGTCAACCCGAGCACGGACAGCGTCTCGGTGATCCGCACCGACACCAACCGGATCGTGGCGAAGGTCACCGTGGGCGACGAGCCGCAGAGCGTCGCGCTCGACCCGGCCGGCCGCTACGCCTACGTCGCCAACGCCGCCGGCAGCAGCATGACGGTGATCCGGATCACGAACCCGCGGCCGGCGCGCTTCGCCGCCAAGCCGGACCCCCGCTTCGGGCCCAAGGGCCGGATCACCACGGGGGCCGAGCCCTGGGACATCGTCGCCTCGCCGGACGGCCTGCGGGTCTTCGTGGCCAACAGCGGGCAGGACTCGATCACCGTCCTCGACGTCGCGGCGCGCACGCTGATCGGCCACATCGGCCTCGGCACCAGCATCTGCAACGCGCCCGATCGCACCCGCCACTTCCAGCCGCGCGCCATGGCCATCACCCGCGACAGCAAGCGGCTCTTCGTGACCCGCTTCCTCTCGTTCACCCGCCCCGGGGGCATCCAGGCCGACGACAACGGGCGCGAGGGGGCGGTCTGCCGCATCGACATCAAGACCTCGTCGACGCGCCTGCGGGACTACCGTCCGGCGCAGCTCGTCAGGATCGCGCCGCAGGTCACCGGCTTCACGATCGACTCGACCGGCGACGGCGTCGCCGACCCCACCTCGGCGTTCCCGAACCAGCTGCAGAGCATCGTGATCCGCGGCAACAACGCCTACCTGCCCAACATCGCCGCCTCGCCGTCGAGCCCGCTGAAGTTCAACGTCGACACGCAGGCCTTCGTCAACGTGATCGGGAAGGTCAACGCCGGCGCGGCGCGCGACGAGAGCGCGGCCAAGTTCGTCAACCTCCACCTCGGGGCCCGCGATCCGGAGGCCGGCAAGAAGCGCCTCTTCTTCGCCAACGCCTGGGCGATGGCCTTCGGCAAGGGCAACGCCTACGTCGTCGCCGCCGGCAGCGACATCCTGGTGAAGGCCAGGGTGGACGGATCCGGGAAGCTGTCGAACACCGTCGATGCCGACACCACGCGCTACATCGACCTGAACGACCCGGTCAACGCCGCCACCTCCGGCGACAACGCGGGCAAGAACCCCCAGGGCATCGCGATCAACCCGGCGGGTACCCGCGCCTACGTCACCAACTTCGTCTCGCGCAACGTCAGCGTCGTGGACCTGCGCACCGACCGCGTCATCCGCACCATCCGCACCGCGCGCCTGCCCGCGCCGGGCTCCTTCGAGGAGGTCGTGCTGGTGGGGGCCGAGATGTTCTTCTCGTCGCGCGGCAACTTCAACCGCCCGGCGGGCACCACCGTCTCGACCACCGACCGCCTCTCCAGCGAGGGCTGGCAGAGCTGCTCGAGCTGCCACTTCAAGGGGCTGACCGACGGCGTCGTCTGGTCGTTCCCCGACGGACCGCGCAAGTCGGTCCCGCTCAACGGCACCTTCGACCCGCACCAGCCCGCCGACCAGCGCTTCGCCAACCGCATCCTCAACTACACGCCGGTGCGCGACGAGGTCGAGGACTTCGAGCTCAACATCCGCAACGTGTCGGGCCCCGGCGCCCTCACGACGCCGCTCGCCTGCGCCGCCGCGCCTCCCGCGCCGGCGCCCGCAACGAGCCTCTTCGACCCCAACCACGGCCTGCTGATCGCCGACAGCGGCGACGTCAACCAGGCACCGTGCACGATCAACAACTTCGCCCTGAAGAACTCCGGGCGGCAGCAGCTGACCGTGACCCTCCCCGGTAGCACGGTCGCGGTGCCCGCCCTGACGGCGATGCGCGAATGGACGCGGGTCGCCGTGCGCACGCCCAACGGGCCGCTGCGCGCGACCAAGAACAGGCCCGGGGCGAACCTGCGCGACGTCGCCGCCGGCCGGGCGCTCTTCGCCCAGTCGTGCGCGAGCTGCCACGGGGGCGGCAAGTGGACGAGCAGCACCCTCGACTTCGCGCCCCCGCCCGCGGCGACCGAGTTCGTCACCGAGCGGGCGCCCGCGCAGACCTTCGGCAACCCGGTCGGCTCCCAGTACCTGAGCCGCTTCGTGAAGGACATCGGCTCGTTCAACCTCGGCGTCCCGGGCGGCACCAACCCGATCGGCCTCAACGTCGGCGGCGTCGAGAAGGCCGCGGCGGGCGTCGTCAACGGCGCCAGCCAGCCGGCGCAGGACGCGCTCGGCATCGACTACAACGGCGACGGCAAGGGCGCGGGCTTCAACGTGCCGTCCCTGCTGGGCATCCTCCAGCTGCCGCCGTACTACCACAACGGCGCCTGCGAGAGCCTCGCCTGCGTGGTCGGCAACGCGCGCCACCGGACCGCCAACAACACCCGCCCGGACGTGCTCCTCAGCCCGGCCGATCAGCTGCGGGTCGTCCGCTTCCTGGAGACGATCAACGCCGCCACGCCCCCGCTCCCGTAAGGGCGAGGGCACCGTGATCCGACACCACCACCAGGCCCGCCTCATGATCGCCGCCACCGCGGCGATCACGCTGGCGGCCCCCGCGGTCGCGCAGGCGCGCGACATGTTCGCCACCGTTGATAACGGCACCCTGGTCCGGTTCGACTCCCGCTTCCCCCAGGTGATCACCGATCAATCGACGGTCACCGGGCTCTCGCCCGGCGCCGGGCTGGTCGGGATCGACTTCCGCCCGTCCACCGGCCAGCTGATCGGCCTCGGCAGCGACAGCGTCGTCTACACGGTCGAGCCGGACACCGGCGTGGCGCGCGCCCTCGGCCCGCCGCTCTCGACGCCCATCCTCGGCGCCGCCTTCGGCGTCGAGGTGGATCCGGTGCGCGACGAGCTCCGGGTCACGAGCACCACCGGACTGAACGGCCGCATCAGCCTGGCCACCGGGACCTACCTGCCCGGCAGCCCCGGCCCCGCGCTCGGCCCGGGGGCTCCGCGGATCACGGCGAGCGGCCACACGGGCTCCGGCCTCTCCCCCACCCGGCCCACGGCGACGACCCTCGTCGCGATCGACTCCGCCTCCGATCAGGTGCTCGTGCAGAGCCCGGCCGACGCGGGCGTGCTCACCGACCCGAAGCCCCTCGGAACGGACATCGGGGACGCCGGCGGCCTCGACATCGTCGCCGTCCCAGGCGTGGGTGACGTCGCGTACATGGTCGCGACGCCGGCGGGCGCCGCCGGCGCGAGCCTCTACCGGGTGTCGCTGATCACCGGCCGGGCGTTCCGCTTCGGCCCCGTCGGCACCGGCGCGCCCTTCGCCCAGGGGCGGCCGCGACTCACGCTCACCGGATTCGCCGCACGCCAGGCGTTCGCGTCGCCTGTGCTCAACATCCCGCCCGACGTGAAGATCATCGCGACCGACCCACGCCCGGCCCCGGGACGCCGCACCGCGTATCTGGCGTACGCCACCGATCACGACGGCGGCGTGACGCGCGTCGAGTGGGACGCCGACGGGGACGGACGCTTCGGCGACGCCTCCGGCGAGCGCCTGCGCCGTGCGTATCCGGCGGGGGTGCGGACGATCCGCGTGCGCGTCACCGACAACTCCGGCGCGCGCACGACCGACTCACTACGCATCGTGGTGCGCCGCCGCTGAACCTCCGCGGGGGCTCGATGTGTTCCGGCATCATGGGAAGCCGGACGCGCGTATCGCCATCGACTCGCGCTGCGATGTTCCATAACAGCAGGATCGCGGCGCGACCGGATGCCGAATCACATACATGCGGGCGCGCGAGGAGGGCTCGTGCCGCGTCGCGCGAGACTGATGTGAGCGGAGCATCACACGTCACGATCACCGGAGTCCGACGCACGAGGTCCCGCTCCGCGTGGTCCCGGCAGGGCGCGAGCCCGTATGTGCACGGAACCCGGCATGACGTCGGCACGGCCCCCGGCCACGGAGACGGAGCCGGCGGCCTCGGGCTCCCGGCCGAGACGCGGGCAGGAGCCGGCAGGGCACGGTCGAATGACGGGCGGGAGGGGCCCGGCGGACCACGGTCCCCACGCCGGCGCGCGCCTGCGCGAGCAGTGCGGCATCGACGATGTGAGTCGCACTCCGCGACCAACACTCGATGCGTGATCGAGGGTTAACACCTCGGACCCTCGCGCCGTTGAGATCCCCGGATGCCCCATCTCAAAGGCGTTCTCGCCGTGATCATCATCGACCCGTGTGACACCCTCCCAAAGTGAGTCGAGGGTTGTACGGCGGTGGTCGCGCGCGGCGGCCCAGGTCGCGCCCCGGCAGCGCACGCCTCGCCGGGCGAGCCGCCGAGGCGCCCGATCGGACGCTGACAGCCCGCTCGCGGGCCGGCGACCAGGACCCCGGCTCGCAGAGGCACGGCCGTCTCGCCGGCGACCGCGGCACGCCACGTCCGCCGCCTGCCGGGACAGGTCCCGGCCCTGGATGTGCACCTGATACGACGGTGTGTGTGTGACGTCGATCCACACGGGCGCCGCCCGCGTGCCGCCCCGCCGGAGGTGATGACGTATCGGGCGGAGCGTGTGACGTACGCCCGGGATGCGCAGATGGGATGATGCGGCCATCCGCGGATCACACGCCCCCTGCGTCACACGACCAGGCGTCGACGCCGGGGACGTGATGCAGGGCCGGTCGTCACCCGGCCCGCATGTATCGGACCGGATGACGACCTGTTGTCACATCAGGCGGCGAGCACCTCGTCGAGGCGCTCATAGCCCTCGCGGATTCCGACCTCCATACCGCTCGCGACGAATGCGTCGCGGTCGGCGAACGAGTCGACGAGCGACGTCGCGGTGAGCCGCGTCCGGCCGCCGCCGAGATCCGTGAGCATCAGCTTCTCGAGCGACACCGCATCGGGCATGCCCTCGTAGGTGAACGTCTGGACGATCACCTGGTCCGGCCTCACCTCGTGGAAGCTGCCGTGGAAGGCGTACTCCTCGTCGCCCTGCGAGTGGATGTAGCGATAGGAGCCGCCGGTGCGGCAGTCGTAGTGATCGATCCGCATCTCGAGGCCGCGGGGGCCGAGCCAGCGCACGACCAGCTCGGGATCGACGTGGGCCCGGAAGACCTTGGCGGGCGGCGCGTCGAACTCGCGCGTGATCCGGACGAGCGGGACCTCCGTGTCGAGCTCGATCGTGGTCTCGCGCGTGGTGCTGTCTGCGGGGGTCATGCCTCTCCTTGGGTCGTCGGGTCGGTGGCGGGCGCCGGGGCGTCGTCGGCGTCCACCGCGTCGGGCATCGCCGCCAGCAGGGCGTCGAGGCGGCTGTACCGCTCCTCCGCGCGCCGGCGGTACCGCTCGATCCAGGCCGTCATGAGGTCGAACACCTCCGCCTCGAGGTGGACCGGCCGGCGCTGGGCGTCACGGCTGCGGGAGACGAGCCCGGCCCCCTCGAGCACCCGGAGGTGCTTGGAGACCGCCTGGACGCTCACGCTGTACGGCTCCGCCAGCTCCGTGACCGTCGCGTCGGCGACCGCCAGGCGGGCCACGATGTCCCGCCGGGTCGGGTCGGCCAGGGCCGAGAAGACCTGCGAGAGCGCGTCGGCCGGCATTCGTCATCTCCTTGTTCAACCGAACGGTTGAGCACACCGTAACCCGGCGGTGCCTCTTATTCAACCTCTCGGTTCAGTACGCCTGAGGAACCGGAGGCACCGTTCAGGCGCTGCGGCGGCGGAGCACCGCGCCGGCGACCACCACGGTCACCAGCGCCGCGGCCGCGCTCAGAACGAGGCCCTCGGCCGACATGTCCCGGATCACGTCGAGCGTGCCGTGGAACGGCGTCGCGTGCTTCTCCCCCGAGACGATCCGGTCGCCGATGCCGACCAGGGCGGCGGCGCCCACGAGGGCGGCGGCCGTGATCAGGCCCGGGTTGCGGGGCGCGGCGCCGCTCGCGCGGAGGATGATGGCCGACTTGATCAGCTTGGCGGCCTTGGCGAGGTAGAGCACCTGCAGCACGCGCAACCCCTGGACGCTCGACAGGGCGCGGGCGGCGAGCAGCCCCTCGAGGATGCTCGTCAGCAGCGGGAACGTCACCAGCAGGATCACCAGGCCGAACACGTGGCCGCGCGCCCATCCGAGGCGGTCGCGGACCAGGCTCAGCATGATCACCGCCTCGGCCAGGAACACGAGCCAGATCGACCAGGCCATCGTGACCGCGACGAGGGCCACCCACCCCTCGAGCGAGGAGAAGTAGAGGAGCACCGTCGGTATGGCGAGCCACGCCGCCCCCAGGACGGGGAGCCGCAGGCGTGCCTCCCAGCGGGCGCCGCGCGGGTCGGCGGTCGGGTCGATTCCTGCCACGAGGACCGAAGATAGAGGATCGGGGCGATCGCCTAGACTCGATCGGGTGACCTCCCGGATCCCCGCAGTGAACGTCGTCGGCGAGGCCGAGCGCGAGGTCGTGCCCGACCGGGCGGTCGTCGCGGTGTCGATCCGCACGCCGGTGCTGCCGACACCCTCCGAGGCACTCGCCCTCGGCGTCACGCGCCGCGGGCG
>JAEMRL010000112.1 GCA_016463385.1 Thermoleophilia bacterium | reverse complement strand
CGCCACAGCTCCCCGGCCGGGATCGCCTCGGCCCGCTCCCACACCGTCGGGTCCTCCGGGCGCTCGCGCATGCCCGGGCCGATGTAGCGGTCGAGCAGCTCGTGCATCTCGCGGCTGAGCCAGCTCGGCGTGTGGATGCCGTTGGTGACGCTGCCGATCGGCACCTCGTCGATCGGCAGGGACGGCCACAGGCCGCGCCACATACGCCGCGAGGTGTCACCGTGGAGCGCGGCGACGCCGTTGGCGAAGCCCGAGGTGCGCAGCGCCAGCGGGGTCATGCCGAAGTCCGTCTCGGCCGGATCCGGGTGGGCGGCGAGGGCGCAGAGGTCGTCCCAGGTCATGCCCGCCTCGGCGGCGATCGGCTCGAGGAAGCTGCGCGCCAGATCGGGGTCGAAGGTCTCGTTGCCGGCCGGCACCGGCGTGTGCGTGGTGAAGACCGTCGAGGCGACCACGCGCTCGCGCGCCTCGGCCAGGTCGGCTCCACCCGCGATGATCGCCCGCAGCCGCTCGAGCACGAGCAGCGCCGAATGGCCTTCGTTCATGTGGAACACGGTCGGCGTCATGCCCGCCGCCTCGAGGGCGCGGACGCCACCGATGCCGAGCAGCACCTCCTGGCGCATGCGCTGGTCGCGGTCGCCGCCGTAGAGGACGCTCGTGATCTCGCGCGCCCGGGGCGAGTTGCCGTCGATGTCGGCGTCGAGCAGCAGCAGCGGCACGCGGCCCACCTGAATGCGGCGCACGGCGGCGCGCACGTCCTCCTCCCCCACCGTGACGACGACGACCGCGGGCTTCCCATCGGGCCCGAGCTGGTCGGTGAGCGGGAGGTCCGACCAGTCCGTGGCGGGGTAGCGCTCGCGCTGGCCGCCGTCGGGGCCGAGCGACTGGCGGAAGTAGCCGCTGCGATAGAGCAGGCCCACGCCCACGAGCGGGACGCCGAGGTCGGAGGCCGACTTCAGGTGGTCACCGGCGAGGATGCCGAGGCCGCCCGAGTAGAGCGGGATGCCGGCGTCGAGGCCGAACTCCAGCGAGAAGTAGGCGACCAGCATGTCCGACGCCTCGGGGTTGGCCGGAACCAGCCAGCCGGGGTCGTTGACGTAGGCGTCGAGGCGGCGCGCCACGCGGGCGACGCTCGCGACGAAGCTCTCGTCGGCGGCCAGGCGGTCGAGGCGCTCCTGAGGAAGGCCCCGCAGCAACGCGATCGGGTTGTGCTCGAGGCGCTCCCAGGCCTCCGGATCGAGGCGCGCGAACAGATCGCCGGCCTCGGGGCTCCACGCAGACCAGACGTTCCGGGCGATCTCATCGAGCCAGGCGATGCGCTCGGGAAGCGCGGGGTGGACGTCGAGTTCGTGGACCTTCATCTGCACACTCCTGGGATGACGGGGCAGGCTGCTGGGCGCGCGCCGGCCCGTGGGCGCGACGGCGTCTCCCGGGAAGGGGCAAGCATAGGCGAGCCGGGATCGACGTCCACCCCGGGGGCGCAGACGTGACAGGGCCGCGGGTGTGGGAGGTCGACACCCAGGGTGGCTGGCCGCCCCGGGCGAGCGAGGCGAGAGTGCCCGCATGGGATGGAGGACGGCACGGGGCGGGTCGTCGTGAGCGGGCATCGCGCGCGGGACACGGGCGACCCCGCATGGATCGACTTCCCGCCCCGCTGGCCGGAGGCGCCCGGGCAGGGCGCGCGGCGCGTGGACGCCGAGCACGAGCGCCCGGCGGTGGTGCTCACGACCCCGATCCCGCGCCTCGGTCGCCGCGAGCGGCCCCGGGTGCTGCGGATCGTGACGGGCGTGCGCCCGCGCTGAGCGCTAGCGGGAGCGGTCGAGGTAGAGCGAGCTGCCCAGGGGCTGGGGGCGGTAGCCGGCGAGGGCCGCGCGGCCGACGCCGAGGTTGCCCATCTCCCCCCGCAGGGCGTCGCGGGCCGCCGAGGCCCGCTCGATCAGGTCGTCCTGCCCGCGCCGGAGCGCCTGGGCCAGGGCGCGGGCCTCGGCCAGGTCGGCCGACCCGAGAGGCGGCGCGTCGGCGGGGACGATCCGCGCCTGGACGATCTTGCGCTCGTGGTCGAGCGCGCTCAGGCGGTCGAGGTCGGCCGCCGCGAGGGCCCGGGCCTGCTCGAGCTGGAGCTCGCGCAGGCGCCGCAGGTCATCCAGCAAGGTCCACTCCCACCGACGGGCGGCGCTGGGTGTTGGCCGGCCGCGGCGTCGAGGCGATCTGCGCCCAGGCGCTGCGCAGGTCGGCCATGCAGCGCACGGCCTCGGCGATCTGCTCGGCGTCGCGGTTGAGACGCGACGTCGTGAGCCGCTCGGTGACGTACTCGTAGATGCTCGCCAGGTTCTGCGCCACGGGGCCCTGGGTCATGTCGAGGGAGACGCGCAGCTCGGTGACGATGTCCTGCGCGCGCGTCAGCCGCTGGGCGGCCTCGGCGATGTCACCGCGCTCCATCGCCGCCTTGCCCTGCGCGGCGAAGCGCAGGAAGCCGTCGTAGAGCATGACCACGAGCTGTCCCGGCGTCGCCGTCTGGGCGGAGTGGTTCGTGTACTGGCGAAGTTCCGTCAGCAAAGTGCGTGCCCTTCCTCGATGCCGGTGTGGATGGGGTTACAGAGGCCCGGGCGGAGCCGGGCGGCTAGCCGAGGCCGGCGAGCTGGGACGCGAGGTCCGTGCCCTGGGCCCTGAACTGGGTGACGGCCTTCTCCATCGCCGCGAACTGGGCCTTCAGGGTCTGCTCGCGCAGGTCCATCAGCGTCTCGAGGCTGGCGATCTTGCTGTCCATCCGCCCCAGCGAGGCGGTGAAGCCGGTCAGCCGCGAGGACAGGATGTCCGTGGAGTAGGTGTCGGCGAATCCCTGCAGCTGGCGGGCGATGCCGTCGGCCGGCCCGTTGCCGGTGACGCCGTCGTCCTTGCCGAAGACGTCGGCGACGGCCTCGGGGTCGGCCGCCAGCGCAGCGCTGAAGGCGTTCTTGTCGAGCGTCAGGGTGCCGTCGCGCGCGGAGGTGATCCCGATCTGCGCGAGGGAGTCGTAGGAGCCGCCCGCGAGGCTCGTGACGGCGCTGCCGGCGATGTTGCGCATCGCGGAGGCCAGGCCGCTCATGGTCTGGTCGCCCTGGAGCGTGCCGGCGGTCTGGGTCGCCGCGTCGTAGCTGGTGGCCAGCTTCACGTTCTTCATGACCGCGTTGTAGGCGTCCACGAACTTCTGGGCCTCGGTGACGGAGGCGGCGTTGTCGGCGCCGACCGTGATGGTGGTCGCGCCCTCCTTGGCCAGGTTGAGCGTGACGCCGTTGATCGCGCCCGAGATGCTGTTGCCCGCGCTCGTGACGGCGAGGCCGTTGATCGTGGCGGCGGCGTCCTGGCCCGGCTGCGTGGTCGCCATCCCGAAGCCTGCGGCGGCGGTGCCGCCGAGCGTGATGGCCCCGGCGCTGCCGCTCTCGCGCGAGATCAGGACGAGCTTGTCGTTGATCACGCTGGCCGAGACGCCGACGTCGTCGGTGCCGTTGATGCGGTCGGCGAAGGTCTGGAGCGTGTCGCCCGCCTCGATCGCCACGCTGGCGGTCGTGCCGCCGGTGGTGATGTCGAGGCTCTGGCCGGAGACCAGCGGCGGGTTCGCCCCGGTGGCCATGGTGTGGGCCTTGGCGAGCGCCGTGACGACGACGTTGTCGCTGCCGGACGCGGCCGACGACGAGACGCTGGCCGTGGCGACGCCGGCGTCGCCGGAGGTGGCCGTCTTGTCCTGGAGGGCGCCGACCTTGTACATCGCGGCCGCGGCGTCGCGCAGCTTGGTGAGGAGGCCGTTGACCTCCTGCACCACGCCCTGCTTCTGCTTGAGCTCGGCCTTCTGGGTGTTGATCCGGTCGATCGGCGCCCGCTCGAGCTGCATGAGCTGGCTCACGATCGAGGCGGTGTCGATGCCGCTGCCGAGGCCGCTGAACGTGACCGCAGGAGTGCTGGTGCTCATCCGCTGCTCCTAGGAGGTCGTGTCGACGGTCAGGCCGTTGGCCGTGACGGAGGCGATGACGTCGAGGACGTGACGCGAGGGGACCTCGCGAAGCACCTCTCCGGTCTCTCTGCTGTACATCGTCACGATCACCCTGCTCGTCGCCTCGTGGATCTCGAACCTGGCGTCCACATCGGCGGCCGTGACGCTGAACTTGAGCGAGCTGCGCGGCTCCCAGTCGTTCTCGTGGGGCTTGGCAACAGGGGGTTTGTCCGCCTCGGCGGTGGGCTCAGAGGGCTTCACCGGGACGAACCGGCGGGGACTCAGTACCTCTGGCACATCGGGGAAGCGGGAGGTGGTGACATCCATGTCAACTCCACTCGCGGTGTGTTCCCTGTCCGGGATGAGACCCCCGGGACACCCTCTTTATCGGCACCCGGCACGGGACCTTGAGGCTTCAGGCGAAGTCACGGCCGCCTCGGTCATCCCGCCTCCCCGCGACGGGGCCGGCCGTCGACGACTGAGGGCCCCGTGACGGGGCCCTCAGCGTGCGGATCAGGCTCTGGCCGGGCCTGGTCCGCGATCCGGCCCTCCGGCCTCCGGCCGGGAATGCTGGCCGGGGCCTGGAGCCGTCCATGGCCCCACGGTCGTGGTCAGGGTGGCTACGCCGAGGCGAGGAGCGACATCGACTGGCGCAGCTCGCGCAGGACGTTCGAGTGGGGGTAGACGAGCAGCCCCTCGCGCAGGACCGCGTCGGCGTCGGCGTAGCGCCCCGAGCCGGCGAGCAGGCCCGCCAGGTCGAGGTGGCGGGTCATGTTCTGCTCGTCACTCTCGAGGGCGGCGCGCATGAAGGCCTCGGCGTCGTCGTCGAGGTTCTTCGCCCGGCAGATGTGGCCGAGCGCGGCGTAGGCCTCGGGGGTGGCGTCGCCGCCCTCGATGGCCGCCATCAGGCGGTCGGCCGCGGGGTCCGGGAAGTCGTTGGCGTAGAGCAGGTAGCCGAGGCGGCGGTCCACGTCGGAGCGCTCGTCGGCGATCTCGTAGAGCAGCGGGACGAGGTTGTTGAACGCCGTCAGCTCACCCAGCTCCAGCAGGGTGCCGGCCAGCTCGAGGACCGTCGTCAGCATCGCCGGGTGGTCGAGGTCGTGGGGCAGGGCGGCCATGGGCGCGTCGGGCTGCTGCATCGCCACGGCGGCCTCGTAGGCGGCCGCGTAGAGGCCGTCGGCCACCGGGCGCAGCTGCTCGATCGCGGCGCGCGACTCGGCGGCGTCGCCGGCGATGATCCCGATCAGCACCTGCTTGGCGAGCGCCATCGCGTGGCTGGCGCTTCCCCCGGGCACACTCCCGAGCTGCTCGCGCGCACCGTCGAGGTCGCCGAGCCGGATGAGGGCGTCGGACATCGTCAGGCTGACTGCCGAGTCGTCCGGGCCGAGTTCGCGGGCCTCGGTGAGGACGGCGAGGGCGTGCTCGGGGTGACCCTCCGCGAGGAGCACCTGGGCCAGCGCCCGCAGCGACTCGGCGCGGCGTGACGTTCCGATGATCCGGCCCAGGTACTCCCGCACCTCGAGCGGGGGGTCGCTCCGCAGGAGCAGGCGCGTGAGGTGCATCACGGGGGCGGCGTAGAAGCCGTTGGCGTCGCGGATGGCGTTGCGCTGACAGCGGACGGCCTCGTGCGTGTCGCCCATCATCTCGTAGAGCTGCCCGAGGGCGTGCCAGGAGTAGAACGAGCCCATGCCGGCCTGCGCCAGGTAGCGGGCGCCGTCGTGGTCGCCCAGCTCGATCGCGCGCCGGAAGCTCTTCACGGCGGCGCGGTACTCGCGGCGGCCCGTGTGGATCTGGCCCTGGAGGTAGTAGAGGTCGGTGAAGTCCGGGTAGGCCTGGAGGGCGTCCGAGAGGACGTCGAGCGCCTCGTCCCAGCGCTCCAGCGAGTGCAGCGAGGCGACGATGTTCCGCAGCAGCAGGGAGGCGTAGTACGCCTTCAGCGAGGCGAGCTCGTTGAACGAGCGCTGGAAGTAGCCGAGGGCGGTCTCATGATCGCCGATGCGCTGGAACTCGACGCCGGCGTTGAAGAGGGTGAACGAGTCGGTGGGCTTGCGCGCCACCTCCTCCATCACGATCGCCATGTTGCGGTCGGTCTTCTCCTTGGCCCGGCTGGTGGGCTCGAGATAGCCGTAGTGGTGGATCTCGATGCCGACGAAGCGGGTGCAGACGCCGCCGACCGGATCCACCTTGCCCATGATCTGCTCGTGCAGGGCACCGTCGTAGCGGTAGGCGGGGCGGTTGCGGAACAGGCGGAAGGCGGAGTTGACCACGCTCTCGACGCCCAGCTCCTCACCGATGAAGTTGACCTCGCGGAGGCAGTAGCCCTCGATCTCCTCGTCGTGCAGGAGCTCCTTCAGGCGGGCGCCGTCGATCAGTTCCTCGTCGGCGTCGAGCACCAGGATCCAGTCGCCGGTGGCCGCGTCGATGCCCGTGTTGCGCGGCGTCGCGAAGTCGCCGTGCCACTCCTCGTGCAGGATCGTGGCGCCGAAGCCCTCGGCGATCTCGATCGAGCGGTCGACCGACCCGGTGTCGACGATGACGATCTCGTCGACGACCCCCTGCACGCTGGTCAGGCAGCGTGCCAGGTGCTCCTCCTCGTCGCGCATGATCATGCAGAGCGAGATCCGCTGGGGGGTCCGCTCCTTCGACGTGGAGAGCTTCGCGATCGTGAGGCCCATCTCGGTCCTTCCCGGAGGTCTGAGGTCCCCCCCCATCGGCAGGAGCGCCGGATACTTGAGCCCCGGCGGATGCGAGACGCAGGAGGCGGTCACGACCTAAAGTGAACTCGAAGTCGGCGACCGGGGAGCGGCGAAGTGGACGGACGGGACCTCATGGCCATCGGCGAGACCGCGGGGCGGGCGGGAATGGCGACCTCCGCGCTGCGCTTCTACGAGAGCGAGGGGCTGATCCGCTCCGAGCGCACCGAGGGCGGGCAGCGCCGCTATGCGCGGAACGTGTTGCGACGGCTCGCCTTCATCCGCGCGGCGCAGAACGTGGGGCTGACGCTCGACGAGATCCGCGCGGCGATGGCCGCCCTCCCGGCCGGGCGCACGCCCACCCCCGCCGACTGGTCGCGCCTGTCGGCCGCCTGGCGCACCCGGCTCGACGAGCAGATCGAGGGGCTGATGGCACTTCGCGACGGCCTCAGCTCGTGCATCGGCTGCGGATGCCTGTCGCTGCGCACCTGCCGCCTGATGAACCCCGGCGACGAACTGGCCGCCGCGGGGCCGGGGGCGAACCGCCTACCCGTCGCCCTGCGGCGCACGGGCC
>JAEMRL010000111.1 GCA_016463385.1 Thermoleophilia bacterium | reverse complement strand
AGCTCGTAGATCTCCGACGACATGCCGTCCTCGACGATCTCGATCAGGCGGTCGGCGTCGATGTCCACCGGGCTCGGCGCGCCGAGGTAGAGGGTGCCGCGGGCGCGCTGGTTGTGGGTGGCCACCGGGACGAGCGCGACGATGCGGTCGATCTCGTCGTCGGTGAAGCCGTCGGCCCGCAGGTCGTCCTCGGCCTGGGCGCGGATCAGCCCCTGCGCGCACGGGCAGGCGTTCATCCCCTGGGCCGTGACGCCCACCAGCCGCCGGCTGGTGGTGGGGTTGGCCGCCGCGATGCCGATCAGGCCGTACATCTCCTGGGTGGCGATGTCGGTCACCGGGGTGCGCCGCTCCACGGGGTAGCTCGCGCGGATCGTGACCTCGCTGCGAAGGGCGCGCTGCGTGCGGATGATCGACTCGGCGATCCGCTCGGCGAGCGCCTCGATGCGCAGTGCCTGGCCGATCACGACCTCGTCGATCGCCTCGTTGACGTCCTCTTCGAAGCGCGACATGTGCGCGCCCTTCTGGTCCGGCCGGAGGTCGCAGAAGCACATGATCTCGGCCTGGAAGAGCCGCTCGGTGCCGTTGTGGCTGATGCGGATCGCCTTCGCCGAGCGGGTCACGCCGGCGCTGGACAGGCTGATCGGAGCGGTCGGCCGGGTCTCCTGGAGATCCTCGGCGACGCTGCGCCGCGTCGTGCTCATGCGTTCTCGCTCTCGTCGTGTGAGGCCGGTCCGGGCGGGATGGGGAGCGGCCCGGTCGTGCCGGCCACACCGGAAATCCCGTGCGTGCAGGATTGTGACGTACCCGGACCCCGAGGGCCCGGGTTCCGTCGCGGTATGCTGCCACTCGACTCCCGTCCGTTCCCCCCACCGAGGAAGGACCGCGAGAGATGGCATCCGCCGCACCCCGCAGCGTCGTGGAAATCGCCCTGCCGGACGTCGAGGAGATGCGCGCCCTGGCGGCGGACGGGCTGGAGCGCGGCGCGCTCACCTACGACGAGATCGTCGAGGCGCTGCAGGACGCCGACGTCACCAAGGAGCAGCTCGAGGACTTCTACTCGCACCTGGTGGAGATCGGCGTCGAGGTGCTGGACGCCGACGGCGAGGTCGTCGCCCGCGGCGCGGGCCGGGCCGAGCGGGCCCCCGAGCTCGACCTGGCGGTGGAGTCGAGCCTCGACAGCCTCCGGCTCTACCTGCGCGAGATCGGCCGCGTGCCGCTGCTGACCGCGCGGCAGGAGGTCGCGCTGGCCAAGCGCATCGAGCTCGGCGACCAGCAGGCCAAGCAGGCCATGGTCGAGGCCAACCTGCGCCTGGTGGTGAGCATCGCCAAGGGCTACCTGGGACGCGGGCTGTCGTTCCTCGACCTGATCCAGGAGGGCAGCCTGGGCCTGATCCGCGCGGTCGAGAAGTTCGACTACCGCCGCGGCTTCAAGTTCTCGACCTACGCCACCTGGTGGATCCGCCAGGCCGTGACCCGCGCGATCGCCGACAAGGCCCGCACGATCCGGATCCCGGTGCACATGGTCGAGAAGCTCAACAAGGTCGTCCACCTCGAGCGCCAGATGGTCCAGCGCCTCGGCCGCGAGCCGCGCCCGGAGGAGATCGCCGAGGAGCTGCGGATGAGCGTCGAGGAGGTGCGCGACATCCTCCGCATGGCGCAGACGCCGGTCAGCCTCGAGAAGCCGATCGGTGAGGAGGGCGACTCGGAGCTCGGCGACTTCGTCGAGGACGAGTCGGCCGCGTCACCGTTCGACGAGGCCTCGGTCAACCTGCGCCACACCGACATCCTGCGGGCCCTCGACGCGCTGCCCGACCGCGAGCGCAAGGTGATCGAGCTTCGCTTCGGGCTGCAGGGCGAGCAGCCCCGCACGCTCGAGGAGGTCGGCCGCGCCTTCGGCGTCACGCGCGAGCGCATCCGGCAGATCGAGAACAACACCCTCAAGAAGCTCCAGGCGCTCCCCGAGGCCCAGGCGCTGCGCGACTCGGCCTAGCCGGGCGCGCGGCTCCGCCCGCGTTCAGGCGAGCGACATCGGGTCGCCGGGGCGCGACTCCTGCAGCGTGCGCTCGCCGAGCGCGCCCGGCATGCGGCGCGGGGTGGTGAGGAAGCGGTATCCGATCCCGTGGAGGGTCTGGATGTAGGTGTAGTCGCCGCCGACCTCGTCGACCTTGCGGCGCAGGCGGCGCACCAGCACGTCCACCGACCGGTCGCCGTGGCCGCGTTCCCCGCCCCAGACGCGGCGGAAGATCTCGTCGCGCGACAGGGCGCGCGTGCGCTCCTCCGCGAGGGTCCAGAGGAGCTTGAACTCGAGCGGCGTCAGCTCGGCAGGGCGGCCGGCCACGATCACCGACAGGCGCTCCGGGTCGATGCTGAGGTCGCCCTCGGCCACCGGCACGTGCACCGACTGCGCGTTCTCGATGGCCGTGCGCCGCAGGGCGGCCGTGACGCGCGCGAGCAGTTCCCGCATGGAGAACGGCTTGCTCATCACGTCGTCGGCCCCGAGCGACAGCACCTCGACGCGGTCGTGCTCGTTGGTGCGGGCGGTGACGACGATGATCGGCAGCCGCGGCGCCCACTCGCGGGCCTGGCGGATGAGGTCCCATCCGTCGGCGCCGGGGAGCATCAGGTCGAGCACCACGGCGTCCGGCGAGCCGTTGCGCATCGCCCGCAGGCCGGCCAGGCCGTCGGCGGCGATGGTCGGCTCCATGCCCGCTGCGCGCATGTGGAACGCGACCGCCTCGGCCGTGCTCTCGTCGTCCTCGACGATCAGGATCCTGGTGCGGGCGGGCTCCATCGCGGCGGAGGATAGGTGCGCCGCGCGGGGCGGAAGTCTCTTACCGGTGATGATCCTGTGAACGACCGGTGAACACGCCCCGCCTGGCCTGAGATCGCCTTCATCACGGTGTTTCCGATCGTCTGTTACAGGGTGTGACAGAGAGCCTTCGCGGTGTCACGCCGACGTCACCCGAGGGCCTTCCGGCCGTTGTTAGCTTCGCGCCGCCCTGAATCCGATCGGGGCGAACCGGACCAAACGGTGGAGGCATCGGAGCCTCCCGAAGAAGGAGTGTCTGCTCGGTGAACAGGACCCTGCGCAACTCGCTGGCCACGGCCGTGATCGGCGGCGCGACCCTCGCGCTCCCCGCACTCGCCCTCGGCACGGCGACCGGCTCCGGCGCCAGCTTCCCGGCCACGGCCTACACCAAGTGGTGTCAGGACTCGGGCCTCTGCAGCTACACGTCCAAGGGCTCGACCGGTGGCATCAACGACCTCATCAACGGCGTGGTGGACTTCGCCGCGACCGACGCCCCCCTGACGTCCACGCAGCTGAGCGACCTCGCCTCCAAGCGCGGTGGCGCCACGCCGCTCTACTTCCCGACGCTGATCGGCGCCGTGACGGTCCCGACCAACATCGACGGCGTCTCCAAGGGCATCAACATCAAGGGCCCGGTTCTCGCCGACATCTTCCGCGGTGCCATCACCTCCTGGAACGACGCCAAGATCCGCGCGTCCAACCCGGGCGTCCGGTTCCCGAGCGCGCCGATCACGATCTGCGTCCGCTCCGACGGGTCGGGCACCAGCTTCGGCTTCACCAGCTACCTGTCGAAGGTCAACACGGCCTTCCGCAACTCGGTCACCGCCAGCCAGACGCCGAACTGGCCCACGAGCGGCGTGACCGTCGTGAAGGGCCCGCGCAACCCGGGCGTCGCCTCGTGCATCAAGGCGAACAAGAACTCGATCGGCTACGTGGACATCTCCGACGCCCGCGACGCCGGACTCACCAAGTTCTTCGCGAAGATCGGCAAGACCGAGGTCGTGAAGGGCAAGCGCACCACGGTCTACGTGCTGCCGAGCGCGGGCTCCGCCCTGAAGGCCGCCAACCTGACCAAGTTCAAGTCGGACCTGACGCTGAGCCTCACGGCCAGCCCGGCCAAGGGCGCGTACCCGATCGCCATCACCACCTGGCTCGTCGCGTACTCGAACTACGGCGCCGCCGGCAAGTCGGCGACCGCCCGCGACGACGTCAAGAAGGTCCTCAACTACGCGTACTCCAGCGCCGCGCAGGGCGCCCTCAAGGACCTGCGCTTCGCCCCGCTCCCCGCGGGTCTGATCACCGTGGCCAAGGCCCAGATCTCCAAGATCAAGTAGTGACGACATCGTCGGCCGGCGTCGAGCCCCTGGGCTCGGCGCCGGCGCGCCGGTCGCTCCGGCGGCCCCTGGCCGGCCTCGTGGCCGACCGCGCCTACCTGATCGTCACCGCGCTCGCGGCTGCCGCCGCCCTGACCGGCATCGGCTACCTGATCTGGACGACCGTCTCCGAGACGGGCGACATCTGGAGCACCTTCGGGGTCTGGGGCTTCCTCACCGGGACCGAGTGGGTCCCCACGCCCGCCGACGGCGTCCCCGTCTTCGGCGCCGCACCCTTCATCTACGGAACGCTCGTGACGAGCGCGATCGCGATGGCCTTGGCCGTCCCCCTTGCGATCGGCGTCGCGCTGGCCACGACCGTCATCCTCCCCGCCCGGCTGCGGGCCCCCGTCTCGGCCGTCGTCGACCTGCTGGCGGCGGTGCCGTCGGTCGTCTACGGCCTCTGGGGCATCCTCGTCCTGGTCCCCGCCGCCCGCCCGGTGCTCGAGTGGATCGCTGAGAACTCCGGGGGCATCGGCGCGTTCGCCGGGCCGGTGACCTCGGGGTCGTTCGTCCTCGCCGGTCTCGTGCTCGCCGTCATGGTGCTGCCGATCATCGCCGCGATCAGCCGCGAGGTGCTCGAGACGGTGCCCCGCGAGCAGCAGGAGGCCGCCTATGCCCTCGGGGCCACCCGCTGGGAGATGGTGCGCAGCGCGATGCTGCCCTGGTCGCGCTCGGGCATCGTCGGGGCGTCGGCCCTCGGTCTCGGGCGCGCGGTGGGCGAGACCATCGCGATCGCGCTGCTGCTCGGCAACTCCCCGGTGATCTGGGAGTCGCTGCTCGGCCCCGGCGCGACCCTCTCGAGCGTCATCGCGCTCGAGTTCGGCGAGGCGAGCAACCTGCAGCTCTCGGCGCTGATCGCCCTGAGCGTGATCCTCTTCGCGCTCTCGTTCGCCATCAACGCCCTGGCGCGGCTCCTGGTCGGCCGCACCGCGGCCGGTCCCGGGCCGGTCCGGCGGGCGCTCGCCGGCCGCCGCAGCGGCGGCCTCGTGCCGGCCGGCGGAGGACCGGCGCAGCCGGTGCCGGAGCCCCCGGTGCGTGCGGCGGGCCTGCCGTCGGTCTCGCGCGGCCGCCGCGTCCGCTCGGGCATCGCGGAGGGCGGCATCTACGCGGCGCTCGTCATCTCGCTGATCCCGCTCGGCCTGATCCTCGGCAAGATCCTCGTCGAGGGCCTGCCTGCGATCTCGTGGAGCTTCTTCACCGAGCTGCCGCCGGCCGATCCCTACTCGGAGGGCGGCATCTCGAGCGCCCTCGTCGGCACGCTCATCCTCATGGGCCTCGCCACGCTCTTCTCGGCGCCGCTCGGCATCCTGGTCGCCCTCTTCATCAACGACGCGGCCGCCAACGGCGGCCCCCGGATGCGCCGTCTCGGCGCGGGCGTCGGCTTCGTCATCGACGTCCTGCTGGGGATGCCCTCCATCGTCGCCGGCCTGATCGTCTACCTGGGCGTGGTGATCGCGATGGGCCACTTCTCGGCCCTGGCCGGCGGCATCGCCCTCGGCATCATCATGTTCCCGATCGTGGTCCGCTCGGCCGACGAGATCCTGCGGTTGGTGCCGACCGCCCAGAAGGAGGCCGCGCTGGCGCTCGGGGCCCCGCGCTGGCGGACGATCTGGAGCGTCGTGCTCCCGGCCGCGGCGCCCGGGATCCTCACCGGCGTGATGCTGGCGCTCGCCCGCGCATCCGGAGAGACTGCGCCCCTGTTGTTCACGTCGCTCAGCAACCAGTTCTTCTCGACCGACGTCCTCGAGCCGATCGCGGCGTTGCCCCAGCTCATCTTCTCGAACTCGGTGAACGTGCAGACGCCCCAGTCGCTGGAGCTGGCGTGGGGCGCGGCCCTGGTGCTGGTCGCCGTGATCCTCCTGCTCAACATCGTCGCCCGCCTGGTGGCGGCGCGCGCCCGGCCCTCGGAGGGCAGATGACGTCCGGTGACACCAGCGCTCCGCCCGCGCCCACCTCGGAGGCCGCCGCCGTGCCGCCTCCCGTCCCCGCGGAGGTGACCGGCGCGCTCGCTCCGCCGATGCGGACCGTCGCCCTCGACGCCTTCTTCGGGCGCCACCACGCCGTGCAGGACATCAACCTGACCTTCCCCGACCGCTCGGTCACCGCGATCATCGGCCCGTCCGGCTGCGGGAAGTCGACCTTCATCCGCACGCTCAACCGCATGCACGAGCTCGTGCCGAACGCCTACGCGAAGGGCGAGGTGCTGCTGCGGGGCCAGGACGTCTACGGCCGGGGCGCCGACCCGGTCGCCATCCGCCGGGCGATAGGCATGGTCTTCCAGCGGCCCAACCCGTTCCCCACCAAGTCGATCGCCGACAACGTCTGGGCCGGCCCGCGCTTCATCCGCATGAACATGCGGCGCGCGCATCGCGAGGAGCTGCTCGAGCGCACCCTGCGCGGCGCCGGGCTGTGGGACGAGGTCAAGAACCGCCTCAGCGCGCCCGCCGGCGGCCTCTCGGGTGGCCAGCAGCAGCGCCTCTGCATCGCCCGCGCCCTCGCGGTGGAGCCCGACGTGCTGCTCATGGACGAGCCCTGCTCCGCCCTCGATCCGCAGTCGACCCTGCGCATCGAGGAGTTGATCGCCGAGCTCAAGGAGCGGCTCACGATCGTGATCGTCACCCACAACATGCAGCAGGCGGCGCGGGTCTCCGACTTCACGGCGTTCTTCACGATCGAGAACGAGGGCGAGCCGGGCCGGCTGATCGAGACCGGCCCCACGGACAGCATCTTCAGCCGGCCCGCCAACCCCAGCACTGAGGCCTACGTCTCCGGTCGCTTCGGCTGAGGGCACGCCCGGGCCGGCGTCGTTACGTCCGGTCGCGCCGGATTCACGACCGCGCAACCGCAGGAGCGCGCGCCGCTGGTCTGCTTGTGGTGACCTCGAATCGACCCGAAGGAGACCCTCTGTGCGGAAGCGCAATGGCGTCCTCGCCGCCGCCGCGGCGACCCTCGCCGTAGCCGGTGCCGCGGGCGCGGCGATCGCCCCGATCGACGTGTACGCCGACTCGCTCGTCCCCCAGTACGAGACCGTGAAGGTCCTGAGCGCGGGCGACACCGTGCCCCTGACCG
>JAEMRL010000110.1 GCA_016463385.1 Thermoleophilia bacterium | reverse complement strand
ACCCGAGGCGGTGCAGGGCGCCGAACGGCTGGCCGTGCTGCGCCGCGCACTGGGCGCGCTCGACCGGCGGCTGGCCGACTCGCGCGGCCGGCGCGAGGCGGCCGAGCGTGAGCGCGCCGAGCTCGAGGGCCTCGTGGCCGATGCCGACGAGGCGGAGCTCGACCTCGCCGAGGAGGCCGAGCTGATGCAGCAGCGCGAGCGCCTGATGCACGCCGAGGGCCTCGCGGCCGCGGCCTCCGGCGCCGCCGAGGCGCTGTCGCCGAGCGACGACGAGGGGGGCGCGGTGGTCGCCCTCGGCATCGCCGTCGCCGCCCTCGCCCCGATGGTCCCGGTCGACCCCGCCCTCGCCGGGCCGCACGCCGAGCTCGTCTCCGCCCAGGCCGCCCTGCAGGAGGCCGGGCTCACCCTGCGGGCCTACCTCGACGACCTCGACGCCGAGCCCGGCCGCCTGGCGCAGGTGGAGGAGCGGCTCGAGGTCTACAGCCGCATGGGCCGGCGCTACGGGCCGGGGACCGAGGCCGTGCTGCAGAGGGCGGCGGAGGCCCGGGAGGCCCTCCAGGGGCTCGACGAGGGGGCCGGCGACGTCCTGGCCCTCGCCCAGGAGCGCGAGCGCCTGCTCGACGAGGCGCTGGAGGTGGCCCTCGCCCTGCGCGCGGCGCGCGTCGAGGCGGCGCCGCGGATGGCGGAGGCCGTCCGGGAGCAGCTCGCCGACCTCGCGATGCCGCGGGCCGAGCTGCGCGTCGAGATCGTGGAGGACCACTCCGACCCGCCGGCCGACTCGTGCGTCATCTGGCTGCGCGCCAACCCCGGGCTGCCCGAGGCGCCCCTGGCGGCGACCGCCTCCGGGGGCGAGCTCTCGCGCGTGCTGCTGGCCCTCCATGGACTCGCCGCCGCGGCCGACGACGCCACCTGGGTGCTCGACGAGGTCGATGCCGGCATCGGCGGGGTCACCGCGACCGCCGTCGGCGCTCGCCTGCGCGACTTCGCCCGCGACCGCCAGGTGGTGGTCATCACCCACCTGCCGCAGGTGGCCGCGATGGCCGACGCGCACTACCGCCTGGTGAAGGGCCTCGACGAGGGCGGCCGGGCCACCACCCGGATCGAGCCCGTCGAGGGCGACGAGCTGGTCGCCGAGCTCTGCCGCATGCTCGGGGCGGGCCCGGAGGACGAGGGCGCCCGCCGCCACGCCGAGGAGCTGCTCGCCCGCCGCCCCGCCTGAGGGGCCCTCACCACCAGCTGGGCGTGCCGATCCTCAGCCGGTTGCCGTCTGGGTCGGAGACCTCGATCTCCCATCCCCAGGGGTTGTCGTGCGGGGCCGTCCCGAGGGCGTCCGCGAGCGCGTGGACGTCGCGAACGCGCAGGTAGACCAGCGCGCCCGGCCGCGCGTCGCCGGTGTGCTCGCTGAGGAAGAGGGTCACCGGCCCGCGGGCGATCGTCGCGAAGACCGGCATCTGCGGGGCGAAGCGATGGACGTTCGCGAGCGTGAACCCGAGGCGCGCGTACCACTCGGCGGCGGCCAGCGCGTCGGCGACGCGGAGGATCGGGATCACCTCCTCGCGGGGCTCGGGGGCGTCGCCCATGCCGCGCATCCTCGCCGCGGCCCTCCCGGCCGTCAAAGGGGCGCCGTCCCGGCTCGTCTCGCGTGGCGAACCGGCGGTGGATGCGCGGGGGTCCGGGTGAGACCGTCGCCAGGACGCCGTCCCCACGAGGAGGATCCGATGAGCTCGCCGTCCGACCTGTTCGACCTGACCGGCAGGACCGCCGTGGTGACCGGCGCCTCGTCGGGCCTCGGCGTCGGCTTCGCCCGCGCGCTCGCGGCCGCCGGTGCCGACGTGGTGGTGGCCGCCCGCCGCACCGACCGCATCGACGCCCTCGCCGCCGAGCTGGCGGAGAACGGCGCCCAGGCGCTCGCGGTGACCTGCGACGTGACCGAGGCCGAGCAGGTCGATGCGCTCATCGCCGCGGCCTGCGAGCGCTTCGGGCGGGTCGACGTGCTGGTCAACAACGCGGGGACGGCCGGGGACGGCGGCCCCACCCCGGAGCGCCTCCCTCACGCGCTCTTCGAGCGCACCCTGCAGGTGAACCTGTTCGGGACCTGGTACGGCTGCCAGGCCGCGGCCGCGCGCATGCTCGCCGATGGGCGCGGGGGCTCGATCATCAACGTCTCGTCGGTCCTCGGGATCGGCGGCCAGCAGAACTACCCGGCGGGATACCAGGCGTCGAAGGCGGCCGTGATCAACCTGACGCGCACGCTGGCCGTGAGCTGGGGCGACCGGGGCGTCCGCGTGAACGCCCTCGCACCGGGCTGGTTCCCGAGCGAGATGACCGAGGGCTACTTCGCCCTGCCGCCGTTCATGGACTCGATCCTCGTGCAGCAGCCGACGGGGCGCGTCGGCCGGGCGGACGAGCTGACCGGCCCGCTCCTCTTCCTCGCCTCGGATGCGTCGAGCTACGTGAGCGGCCACACCCTGACGGTCGACGGCGGCATGTCGGCCTCCTACGGCGCCTCGCGGTTGCCGGAGGAACTGCGCGCCGCCTTCGCCCAGATCGTGCCCGACGGCCTGGGAACCCCGATCGGCACGCCCGGCTGAGCCCGGCGCCGGCCGGGCGCGCCAATTGACGCGTGGCGCATGCGCCAATTGGCGCGCCCGCTGACCGGACGTCCGCTGCGAGCGGGGTGACAGGGTGTCGGAGCACCCCGCGGGGGATGCGTGCCCGCCGACCGGACCGCTATCGTGTCGCGGGTCGTCGGGCGATGAGGGAGGGCCACGTGGTCGAGACTCCGGTGAAGTACGTGTTCGTGACCGGAGGCGTCGTCTCCGGGCTGGGGAAGGGCATCTCCGCGGCGTCCCTCGGGACCCTGCTGAAGGCGCGCGGGGTCAAGGTGTCGCTCCAGAAGTGCGACCCGTACCTCAACGTCGACCCCGGCACGATGAGCCCGTTCCAGCACGGCGAGGTGTTCGTCACCGAGGACGGCGCCGAGACCGACCTCGACCTCGGGCACTACGAGCGCTTCACCGACGAGAGCCTCACCCGCATCTCGAACGTGACCACCGGCGCCGTCTACGACGCCGTCATCAAGAAGGAGCGCCGCGGCGACTTCCTCGGGGCGACCGTCCAGGTCATCCCGCACGTCACCGACGAGATCAAGGCCCGCATCCGGCAGGCCGCCGCCAGCTCCAACGCCGAGGTCGTGATCGTCGAGATCGGCGGCACCGTCGGCGACATCGAGTCGCTGCCGTTCCTCGAGGCGATCCGGCAGCTGCGCAACGACGTCGGCCGCGAGCACGTCTGCTTCGTCCACGTCACCCTGGTGCCGTACCTCGACGCCTCCGGCGAGCTGAAGAGCAAGACCACCCAGCACTCGGTCAACGAGCTGCGGCGCATCGGTATCGAGCCGGACGTGCTGGTGCTGCGGTCCGACCGTGAGCTGACCGACGACATCCGCCGCAAGATCGCGCTCTACGGCGGCATCCCGATGAACGCCGTGATCTCCGCCGTGGACGCGGGCGACATCTACGAGGTGCCGCTCAACCTGGAGGCCGAGGGCTTCGCCACCGTCGTCTGCCAGCGCCTCGGGCGTACGGCGCCGCCGCCGGACCTGACCGACTGGAAGGCGCTCGTCGAGCGCATCCACGCCTGCGAGGGGCGGGTCCGGATCGCGCTCGTCGGCAAGTACGTCCAGCTGCACGACGCCTATCTCTCGGTTGCCGAGGCGCTCAAGCACGCCTCGATCCACCACGGGGTCGAGTTGGAGATCGACTGGGTCGACGCCGAGGCGCCCGACCTCGAGGTCCTGCTCGCCCAGGCCGACGGCATCCTCGTCCCGGGCGGCTTCGGCGGCCGCGGCATCGAGGGCAAGATCGCCGCCACCCGGTTCGCCCGCGAGCGCCGGACCCCGTTCCTCGGCATCTGCCTCGGCATGCAGATCGCGGTGATCGAGTTCGCCCGCCACGTCTGCGCGATGGACGGCGCGAACTCGAGCGAGGCCGACCCCGAGACGCCCTACCCGGTCATCGACCTCCTGCCCGAGCAGCGCGCGGTGGAGGAGCGGGGCGGCACCATGCGCCTCGGCGCCGACCCGGTGCACCTGGTGGAGGGCACGCGCACCCGCGCCGCCTACGCCGACCAGGCCGTCGTCTACGAGCGCCACCGCCACCGCTACGAGGTCAACCCCTCGATGCACGAGGAGCTGGAGTCGGCCGGACTGGTGTTCAGCGGCCGCTCGCCGAACGGGCGCCTGGTCGAGGTGATCGAGCTGCCCGACCACCCGTGGTTCTGCGCGTCGCAGTTCCACCCCGAGTTCAAGAGCCGCCCGACCCGCCCGCAGCCGCTGTTCCGCGAGTTCATGGGCGCGGCCGCCGAGCACGCCCGCTTCCGCGAGGCGGCGTCGCGCGAGCACGCCCCCCTCAACGGGTGACGCCTGAGGATCTCGCCGGGCTGCCCGAGGTGGCCCGGCTGATGGTGCGCCTCTGCGAGATCCCGTCTCCGTCGCGATCGGAGGCGGGGGTCGCCGAGGTCGTCCGCAACGACCTGCGGGCGCTCGGCGCCGAGGTGCACGAGGACGGGGCGGCGACCACGCTCCCGGCGGGCTGCGGCAACATCGTCGGGCGCTTCGCGCCCACCACCCCGGGCGTGCCGATCATGTTCTGCACCCACCTCGACACCGTCCCGGTCACGGGCCCGATCGAGGTCGAGCTGGTCGACGGCGAGCTGACGAACCGGCACGAGGCCATCCTCGGCGGCGACAACAAGTCGGCCGTCGCGGTGGTGCTGGAGGCCATGCGCCGCGTGGTCGCCGAGGGGCGCCCGCACGCGGGCGTCGAGCTCGTGTTCACGCCGTGCGAGGAGATCGGCCTCCGGGGCGCCCATGTCTTCGACCCGAGCCCGCTCCATGCGCGCTTCGGCTTCGTCTACGACCACACCGGCCCGGTGGGCGACATCGTCGCCTCGGCGCCCTCCCTCCACCGCATCGACGCCACCTTCATCGGGCGCGCCTCCCACGCCGGCATCTCCCCGGAGGCGGGGCGCAGCGCGATCGTGGCCGCGGCCCGGGCGGTCGCCCGGATGCCGCTCGGGCGCATCGACGCCGAGACCACCGCCAACGTGGGCACCGTCGGCGGGGGCACGGCGACGAACGTGGTGGCCGAGCGCTGCACCGTCACCGCGGAGGCGCGCAGTCGCGACGAGCGGACGCTCTCGGTTCAGCTGACCGCGATGCTCGACGCCCTCACATGGGCGGCGAGCGAGTGCGAGGTCGACCTCGAGACGCGCGTGGAGAAGGAGTTCACCGGCTACCGGCTGGGGGAGGGCGAGCCGCAGGTCCGGCTCGCGATGGAGGTCCTCGCCGCCCTCGGTCACACACCGCGCCTGGTGCCGAGCGGGGGCGGCTCCGACGTCAACGCCCTGATCCGCAACGGCTTCCCGGCGGTGAACCTGTGCAACGGCATGATCGCGCCGCACACGCCCGACGAACGCATCGCCGTCACCAGCCTCGAGCAGATGCTCGACGTGACCCTCGGCCTGATCGACGCCGCGCGCGACGCCCCGTGAACGCCGGGCAGGGCGGCCTCGGCCCGCCGATCAGCAGCACGCAGATCCACCGCGGGGTGATCGTCAACCTCCGCAGGTCCGACTACCGCCGCCCCGACGGCACCGTGGTCACCCGGGAGGTGATGGACCACCCCGGGGCGGTCGTGATCGTCCCGGTGGAGGACGACCACGTGCTGCTCGTCCGCCAGCCGCGGGAGGCCGTCGAGGAGTACACGCTCGAGCTGCCGGCGGGCAAGCTCGACGCCCCCGGCGAGGACCCCCTCGCGTGCGCGCGCCGCGAGCTCGCGGAGGAGGTGGGCCGCGCGGCGGCCACCTGGCGCGACATGGGCGGCTTCTACACGGCCCCCGCGATCATCACCGAGTTCATCCATTGCTTCATGGCCACCGACCTCTCGGAGGTCTCCGGCGTGGCGGCCGATGAGGACGAGGCGATCGAGATCGTCGAATGGCCGCTGAGGCGGCTGGGGGACGCGATCGACTCGGTGCGCGACGCCAAGACGCTGATCGGCCTCCTACGGCTCGAGCGGGAGCTGCGCGCTGGCGCCTGACGATCCGTCCCACGACCTCGACGACGACGAGGACTGGGAGGACGAGGAGGACGGGCGCATCGGCGCGGGAGCCCACCGCGCCGCCGGCGTCGCGCTCGCGATCCTCGGCGTGGGCGGCGCCGTCATGGCCGTGCTGCTGGCCGACGACGTCGGCGGGCACAGCCCGGTGCCGCCGCTGTTCTGCGTGCTCCTGGCGGCCCTCGCGGTGAGCGCGCTGCTCGCGGCCCGCCGCCGCGCTCCCGAGGACCCGGCGTCGGCGCGCGCTCTCGTCGTGCTCGGCTCGGGCCTCGCCTTCGCGGCGCTGTCGGTGACGGCGCTCGTGCTGGCCGTCTTCTCGAGCTCCTAGCTCCGCCGGGGCGGGCCCGAGCGCTCCCGGAGAAAGCGTCAGCACGCGGGGAGTTCGAGGCCGGGGTCCAATTGGACGATGCCCCGGGGTCCGAATGGACCGCGCGTCATCGCCCGAGCCGGCGCGTGAACAGCACCGCCGCGCAGACGCACGGGTTCCCGTAGGCGGGGCAGCGTGCTCCGTTCTGCAGGGAGGTCTCGCGGAAGAAGAGGGGGATCTCGGCATTGGCGACGAGCCGGCGCGGGCCATCGCGGGAGCGATGTGGCAGCCGTCGGGCGGCGTCCAGCCGAAGGCCACGCCGTACGCGGCGCCGCGCCGGGCGCCCCAGGCGAGCCGGTCGGTCAGGAGGGCCGTGTAGAGCCCGCGTCCCCGGGCGGCCGCGGCGACGCCGGCCAGGTCCAGGAGGAGGATCGTCTGGTCGGCGCGGATCCCGGCCGCAGCAAGGGTCCGCCGCACCACCGAGTGCCCCGCTCCAGCAGCCCGGCCGCGTCTCCGAGGGCGGCGGTCGCCACGCCGGCGATCACGCCGCCGGTCTCGGCGACGACCAGCCTGCGCGGGGGTCGGCAACAGATCGTCACGCTCGCCCCACGCGACCCCAAGCCCTCCTGCGCGATCGCGAGGGCGAGCGGCAGGTCGGCGCCGCGGAGGGGACGGATACCCATGGCAGTCTGCGGCCCCGCACCCGCGGCGTCCAGCGGGGCCCGTCCGAGGGCTCGGACGACGTCCTGCCCCTGTGGAGCCTCAGATCTAGCCTTTCGGTTGTTCCCGGAGGCGGGGCGGGCGCGTAGAAACCGCGCTACACGAGGCGGAGGACGCGATGAGCCGGATGACGGGG
>JAEMRL010000109.1 GCA_016463385.1 Thermoleophilia bacterium | reverse complement strand
CCGGACGCGCGCTCCACCGGGCGGTCGTGGGCCTGTATCGCCCGCACCCGTCCCCGGGCGCCGCCCGGCAGCACCGTCACACGGTCGCCCGGCGACAGCGGCGCCCCCCAGTGGGTCCCCGTCACGACCGTGCCGGCCCCGGCGACCGAGAAGACCCGGTCGATGAACAGGCGCGGGGGGCCCGCGGCGGTCCGGCGCGCCAGATCGCCCGCCAGCCGGTCGAGGGCCGCCCGCAGCGCCGGGACCCCCTCCCCCGAGGGCGCGCAGACCGGGAACACCGGCACCGACGGCCCGAGCAGTTCCCGCACCGCGGCGACCGCGGGCTCCGGGTCGGCGAGGTCGGCGCGGGTCACCGCCGCGACCCCGCGGGAGATGCCGAGCAGGCCGAGCACGTCGAGGTGCTCGCGCGTCTGGGGCATGACGCCGTCGTCGGCGGCCACGCAGAGCAGGAACCCATCGACGCCACTGGCGCCGGCGATCATGTGACGCACGAAGCGCTCGTGACCCGGCACGTCGACGAGCGAGACGCGGCGGCCCGAGGGCAGGTCGCACGGAGCGAACCCGGGCTCGATCGTCAGCCCCCGCGCGCGCTCGGCCGGAAGCCGGTCGGTGTCGCGGCCGGTCAGCGCGCGCACCAGCGCGGTCTTGCCGTGGTCGACGTGCCCCGCGGTGCCGATGGTGAGCGGGGGGCCGCTCACCCCCGCGCGCGGGCCACCAGAGCCGGCAGCTCCGCCCGGTCGGAGTCCGAGAGCGCGAGCACGTCGAGCAGCACGCGGCCCTGGTGCACGCGCGCGGCGACCGGGGGGTCGAGCCGCCGCAACCGGGCGGCGAGCGCATCCGGGCCGCCGGGCGCGTCGAGCGCGACGGCGGCGCTCGGCAACTCGGCCAGGGGCAGCGCCCCGCCGCCGACGCGGCCGACCGTCTCGACGGCCTCGCCGCCCACGGCCTCCGCGAGCGCCCGGGCCCGGTCGGCGCGCACGGCCGCGTCGTCGGCCAGCATGGCCAGGGCCGGGATGCTCCGCCGGGCGGCGGCGGGGTCGCGGTGAAGGGCCAGCGTGGCCTCGAGCGCGGCGATGCGCAGCTTGTCGAGCCGCAGCGCGCGCATGAGGGGGTGGGTGCGCACGGCGGCCACCGCCTCCCGCGTTCCGACGAGGATCCCCGCCTGCGGGCCGCCGAGGAGCTTGTCGGCGCTGAAGCACACCAGCGAGGCGCCGGCCGCGACGCTGGTGCGGGCGTCGGGCTCATCGCCGTGGGGCCCCCAGGGCGCGAGCGAGCCGCTGCCGAGGTCGTCGATCAGCGCCAGCCCCCTCTCCGCGGCGAGGGCCGCCATCTCACCGAGGCCGGCCTCCTCCGTGAAGCCGAGCTGACGGAAGTTGGAGGGGTGGACGCGCAGGATCGCCCGCGTGCCCGGACCGGCCGCGCGCGCGTAGTCGGCGATGCGGGTGCGGTTGGTGGTGCCGACCGCGGGCTCCGGGTCGGCGAGGTCGGCGCGGGTCACCGCCGCGACCCCGCGGGAGATGCCGAGCAGGCCGAGCACGTCGAGGTGCTCGCGCGTCTGGGGCATGACGCCGTCGTCGGCGGCCACGCAGAGCAGGAACCCATCGACGCCACTGGCGCCGGCGATCATGTGACGCACGAAGCGCTCGTGACCCGGCACGTCGACGAGCGAGACGCGGCGGCCCGAGGGCAGGTCGCACGGAGCGAACCCGGGCTCGATCGTCAGCCCCCGCGCGCGCTCGGCCGGAAGCCGGTCGGTGTCGCGGCCGGTCAGCGCGCGCACCAGCGCGGTCTTGCCGTGGTCGACGTGCCCCGCGGTGCCGATGGTGAGCGGGGGGCCGCTCACCCCCGCGCGCGGGCCACCAGAGCCGGCAGCTCCGCCCGGTCGGAGTCCGAGAGCGCGAGCACGTCGAGCAGCACGCGGCCCTGGTGCACGCGCGCGGCGACCGGGGGGTCGAGCCGCCGCAACCGGGCGGCGAGCGCATCCGGGCCGCCGGGCGCGTCGAGCGCGACGGCGGCGCTCGGCAACTCGGCCAGGGGCAGCGCCCCGCCGCCGACGCGGCCGACCGTCTCGACGGCCTCGCCGCCCACGGCCTCCGCGAGCGCCCGGGCCCGGTCGGCGCGCACGGCCGCGTCGTCGGCCAGCATGGCCAGGGCCGGGATGCTCCGCCGGGCGGCGGCGGGGTCGCGGTGAAGGGCCAGCGTGGCCTCGAGCGCGGCGATGCGCAGCTTGTCGAGCCGCAGCGCGCGCATGAGGGGGTGGGTGCGCACGGCGGCCACCGCCTCCCGCGTTCCGACGAGGATCCCCGCCTGCGGGCCGCCGAGGAGCTTGTCGGCGCTGAAGCACACCAGCGAGGCGCCGGCCGCGACGCTGGTGCGGGCGTCGGGCTCATCGCCGTGGGGCCCCCAGGGCGCGAGCGAGCCGCTGCCGAGGTCGTCGATCAGCGCCAGCCCCCTCTCCGCGGCGAGGGCCGCCATCTCACCGAGGCCGGCCTCCTCCGTGAAGCCGAGCTGACGGAAGTTGGAGGGGTGGACGCGCAGGATCGCCCGCGTGCCCGGACCGGCCGCGCGCGCGTAGTCGGCGATGCGGGTGCGGTTGGTGGTGCCGACCTCGACCAGCCGGCTGCCCGACGCGGCCAGGATGTCGGGAACCCGGAAGCCCCCGCCGATCTCCACCAGCTGGCCCCGCGAGACCAGCGCGTCGCCGGGCGAGCAGAGCGCGACCAGGGCGAGCATCACGGCCCCGGCGTTGGTGTTGACCGCGACCCCGTCCTCGGCGCCGGTGAGCGCGCGCAGGTGCGCGACCAGATGATCGGCGCGGTTCCCCCGGGCGCCGGTGGCGGCGTCCCATTCGAGGGTGCTGTACCCGGCCGCCGCAACTGCGGCGGCGACCGCGGCGGGGGCGAGCGGGGCCCGGCCGAGGTTGGTGCTGAGCGCCACGCCGGTCGCGTTGATCACCCGCCGCAGCGACGGGACGAGGGCGGCCGCGACCTCCTCCGCCAGCCCCTCGGCCGCCTCCCCCGCCGCGCGGCGGCGCGCGATCGCCGCGCGCACCGCGTCGGCGACGAGCGCGCGGGGGTGCGCGCCCACGATCGCCGCGAGGGCGGGCGCGCCCAGCGCCGCGTCCACCGAGGGCAGACCCCGGCGGGGGTCAGGCGGAGGGGGGCCCACCGACCGCGATCCCCCCCGCGGGTCCCGCGACGAGCTCTCCCACCGGGTGCGCGTGCGCGCCCGCCTCGCGGAGCGCGATGGCGAGGCCTCCGCACCGCTCGGGCGCCACCGCCAGCAGCAGGCCACCGCTCGTCTGCGGGTCGGTGAGCAGGGCGATCCACTCCTCGGGCAGGGCCGGGTCGAGCGTGACGCCGCGGGAGAGGACGTGGTCGCGGTTGCGGCCCGCGCCCCCCGGCAGGTGGCCGGCGGCCGCCAGGTCGAGCACGCCGGGCAGGGCCCCGATGCCCGCCGGGTCCAGACGCGCCGCCAGGCCGCTCGCGGCGGCGAGCTCGTGGAGGTGCCCGAGGAGCCCGAAACCGGTGACGTCGGTCGCGCAGCGCACGCCGTGCGCGAGCGCGCACGCGGCCGCCTCGCGGTTGGACGAGAGCATCGACGCGATCGCTCCCGGGAGCGCCCCCGCCTCACCGTCGCGGGCCGCGGTGACCGCGATGCCGACCCCGAGGTCCTTGGTCAGCAGCAGGCGGTCGCCGGCGCGGCCGGCGGCGTTCGTCATCAGCCGGTCCGGGTGCGCCGTCCCGAGCACCGAGAGCCCGTACTTCGGCTCGGGGTCGTCGACGGTGTGGCCGCCGAGCACCGGGCAGCCGTGCGCGGCGGCCACGGCGGCGCCTCCGCGCATGATCGCCCCCAGGACGTCCGGGTCGGCGTCGCGGGGGTAGCAGGCGACGGCGAGGGCGAGCAGCGGCTCGGCGCCCATCGCGTAGAGGTCGCTGAGCGCGTTGGTCGCCGCGATGGCGCCGAAGGTCTCCGGGTCGTCGACCATCGGCGTGAAGAAGTCGACCGACGCGACCACCGCCAGGTCCTCGGAGATGCGGTGCACGGCCGCGTCGTCCATGCCCGCGTGCCCGACCAGGATGTCGGGGTCCGCGGGGAGCGCGGGGAGATGCGCGAGCGCCCGCCCGAGCAGCGCCGGCGAGAGCTTGCACCCGCAGCCGGCGCCCCGGGCCATCGCGGTCAGCGGGCGCCCGGCCGGGGCGGGGTCCGTCACGGTCACGGCCCCAGGGTACCGGGCCTCAGCCTCAGACCGGCGCCGCGACCTGCGATCGGATGAGGGTGGCGAGACCCAGCGGGTTCTCGAGGTGCGGCTGGTTCCCGGCGCCCGGCACCAGCACGGTCGCCGCCCCGGCGATCCGCACCAGCACGCCTGCGGCCTCGCGGCGCTCACCGCCGCTGCGCGACCCGATCGACGCGACGAGGGTCGTGCCGCGCATCGCCGAGAGCTCGGCCGCGCTCGGCGCGAAGCGCGCCTGCAGCTCGGTCTCCTGGCGCACCATGGCCGCGCTGCGGCGCGCCTCGGCACGGCCGGCCGTGCCGAGCCAGCCCCAGGTCTCGGAGCCGGCGAGGGCCGAGGCGACCAGGTCGGCGCCGGCGGACGGCGAGGGCGCCGCCGCCACCGAGCGCGCGAGCCGCTCGCAGAGGGCGTGCACTCCGGGCGCGAGGGGGCCGAGCGCCGGCTCGTGCAGCACGATCGCCCCGCACCGTTCGGGATAGGCCATCGCGAAGGCGGCGAGGATGGTCGCCCCGCCGCTGACGCCAAGGCCGTTGACCCTCTCGATCCCCATGCGGTCGACGAGGTCGAGGAGGTCGGAGGCGTGATCCTCGGGGCGCCCGCCCCCGGGCCGGGCTGCGCTGCGGCCGTAGCCGCGCCGGTGCACGACCAGGACCCGCGCGAACGGCTCGAGGGCCTCGGCGGTGCGGGAGAAGGCGGAGGGTCCGAACGCGACGCCGTGCACCAGCAGCACCGGATGACCGGTGCCGATGTCGTCACACTCGACGACGTCATCCACGACGCGACTGCTCATGGGGTGAGGTGTACCGCGGAGCGGTTCGCCACCGCCATCGCCACGCGGCCAAACGCCGCGCGCGGGCCTCGTACATCGCGTCGGTGACCGGCCGTAATAGGATCCCCGGCACCGTTCGCCGTCCGGAGGGAGAAAGCCGATGGGCACCGACGCCGTCCTGTGGGCCGGGAAGCACCTCAGCGACCAGGAGCAGGAGGCCACGCGGCGCGTGGTGGAGCTGCTGGAACGCGCGGGCGACACCGAGGGGGCCGAGGCCTTCGCCCGGTTCCTGCCCGGGTCGGAGCACGCCTGGACCCCCGACGAGCTGGAGCTCGGGGCCCACGCGGGACCCTGGCTCCAGATCGACGGGGGCCGCGAGGGGTAGACGGCACCCCTCCGCCGCGCCGCGGGGGCTACGGCTTCGGGGAGTCGAACACCTGGATCAGGCCGAGGTCGATGACCGCGGCGAACGGACCGGGCGTGCCGGCCGGCGTGAGGTAGGTCAGCATCGCCGAGGCGTGGTACACGACGTCCGGCGCCCCGCCGAGCGTCGGGACGCCGGCGGCGAAGGTGACGTTCGCGGCGAACGACATGCGCTCGTTGGGGAACGTGCCGCTGAGGGTGCCGGCCGAGTAGTTGACGAACACGGGCGGCGAGATCATCTCGGTGCCCTGGGGGCCGATCGACTCGAGGGCGACCTGGAGGCGCCAGCGGCCGTTCAGGATCGCGACGACGGGACCCTCGAGGCGCCACTCCGCGCTGACCCGCCACGGGTCCTCGGTGCGGATGACGTTGGTCGGCGTGCCGCTGCCGGGGTCCTGGACCTCGGCGACGAAGTCGCCGGAGGTGATGAGCGGCGAGGGGATCGGGAGCTGGATCGTGGCCATGACATGTTCCTTTCGTGTGGGTGGATCGCCCCGACCCGGGTGGGTGCGGTGAGCGATGTGGTGAGGCTATGAGGCACCGCTTAGGCGGCGATTACCGGGGCCTTACGGGTGGAGCGGCCCTCGTGCGCGCGGCGCAGGATGCGCTCGCGGGCGGCGTGGGTCTCGGGCCCGGGCTCCATGCCGAAGCTGCGCCGGAGCGCGTCGCGGCAGGCGTCGAACTGGCGCAGGGCGAGGTAGCCCCGCCCCTCGGCGGCGTGCAGCTCCATCAGCATCCGGTGCGCGTCCTCGCGCTCGGGCTCGGCGGCGAGGACCTGTCGCAGAGCCTGCGCGCCCTCGGTGATCTCCCCGAGCGCGGCGAGTGACCGGCCGAGGTCGGTGAGCATCGCGAGGTGGTCCGCCTCGAGCGCGCGGCGCATCGCGACGATCCACTCCTCGTAGGGCTCGTCCGCGAACAGCGGCCCGGAGTAGAGGTCGCGGGCGGCGCGGAGCAGGCGCACGGCCTCCGCGTGGTTGCCTCCGCGGCGGCACTCGGTGCCGCGGCGGACCAGGAGCTCGAACTCCTCGCGGTCGACCCACACCTCGATCGCCGGGTGCAGGGCGTAGGCCTCGTCGCGGAAGACGACGACCGGGTGGTCGCCGTACACCGGGCGCAGCGCGCGCCGCAGCAGCGTCACCGCCACGTTCAGGCTGTTGCGCGCGGCGGCGGGCGAGGACCCGGGCCAGAAGACGTCCAGCAGCACCTCGCGCGCCACGGGCCGCGCGCGGTGGGCCACGAGGTACTGGAGGATCAGCCGCGAGCGGCGGGGCGGGTCGATCGCCTGCCCCCCCGCGCGGAGGACGGTCGGTCCGAGGGACCGCACCTCGAGGCGCGGCATGGCCGCCGGGGCGCCCAGGACGGGGGGCGGCTCGCCGAGCAGCGCCTCCACCCGCGCGCGCAGGCGCTCGAGCGCGCGTTCGGCATCGCCGCCGGCCGAGGGCGCGCCGACGCGCGCCAGCAGGTCCTCGCAGGCCGCGCAGATCGCGACGGCCGTGGCGTTCGCGCCCTGCGCGTCCGCGTGCCACCGGGGGTCGAGCATGACTACCTCCCGTCAGGTCCGGATGATCGGGGGCAGACTCGCCGTGGTCCCTCACGGCGCCCTCACGGGCCTCTCACGGGCATCGTGTCGCCCATCGGTCAAGTGACGCGCCGATCGACCGATACCGGCAGGGCACGTGTCATTGCGAGGAGGGACCCCCGACAGCGTGACCACCTACCTCTTCATCGGCCTCATCCTGCTGCTGGCTGCGTACCTCGTGCGCGCCCGGCGCAATCGCGGCGACAGCTCCCCGAGCCTGACGCCCGCGCGCGAGCGCGAGCGCGAGCCCCGCACGCCCGCCGCAACCCCCACGCCGATGC
>JAEMRL010000108.1 GCA_016463385.1 Thermoleophilia bacterium | reverse complement strand
GTCTACGACCTGCGCGCCTCGTGGGCGGTCCGCGACACCGTGGAAGCCGCCGGAGGCGTCGCCGACATGCACCGGGTCGGCCACGCCTTCATCAAGAAGCGCATGCGCGAGATCGACGCGATCTTCGCCGGCGAGGTGAGCGGCCACTACTACTTCAAGGACTTCTCCTTCGCCGACACCGGGCTGATCCCGGCGCTGCTGGTGATGGAGATGGTCGCGACCACCGGGCGGCCGCTGTCGGAGCTGATCGCCGAGTTCCGCGCGAAGTACCACATCTCCGGCGAGATCAACTCGACCGTCGCCGACGCCCCGGCCGCCATCCAGCGGATCCGCGAGCGCTACGCGGACGGGCGCCAGGCCGAGATCGACGGCCTGTCGGTGGAGTACGACGACTGGCACTTCAACGTGCGCTCGTCCAACACCGAGCCCCTGCTCCGCCTCAACCTCGAGTCGCTCGTGTCGGAGGCCGACATGGAGCGCCGCCGCGACGAGGTGCTCGAGGTCATCCTCTCCGGGTGAGCGGCTCCGGGGCGGTCGTCGAGGCCGAGGATGTCGAGGTCAGGTACCACGGGGGGCCCGAGCCCGCGGTCCGGGGGGTCTCGCTGACCCTCGCGCCGGGCGAGGGACTGCTGGTCTCGGGGGCCGCCGGCTCCGGTAAGACGAGCCTGCTGCGCGGACTGCTCGGCCTGGTGGAGCACCGCGGCCGCGCCGCGGTGCTCGGCGGGCCGGTCGGCGACCCGGGCGCGGGGGGGCGGATCGGCTACGGCCCGCAGGGCGAGCGGTTCGCCTCCGGCCTGCGGGTGCGCGAGGCCGTCGCCGCCCTCGCCGCGCTGCGCCCGGGCGCCGGCGGTGCGACCGACGACGCCGTCGCCCGCGCCGGCCTCGCCTACGTCGCCGACTGGCGCACCAGCCGCCTCGACGCGGAGGGCTCGCGCCGCCTCAGCCTCGCGCTCGCGATCGTCGGCGATCCGGAGCTCGTCGTCCTCGATGACCCCTGGGTACTGTCCGACACGCTGCGGGAGATCGCGGCCGCCCGCGCCCGGGGAGCCGCCGTCCTGGTGGCCGCCCAGCGCCCCGGTGGCCTCGGGCCGGCGCTCGGGCGCCGCATGACGCTGGTGGACGGGGTCGCCCGATGACCCGGATCACCGGGCTCGTGCTCGCACAGCTGCGGCGCCTCTCGCGCCGCCACTGGATCCAGGTGGGCGTCGCGGCGGGGCTCGCCCTCGCGGTGGTCGCTGTCATCGTGGCCGCCACGCACGACGGCGCGCTGCGCGAGGACAGCCTGCGGCGCGGCGCGGCGTCGCTGCTGCTGCTCGGCGGCCTGGCCCTGGCCCTCGGCCTCGGCAGCGCCGCCCTCAACCTCGACGCGCAGTCGGGCCACTTCGGGATGCTCCGGGGCGGCGGCGCCTCGCGACCCGAGCTCGTCGCCGGGGCCGTGGGCTCCCGGGTGCTGCTGCTCGGGGCCACCGTCGCCGCCTGGGCGGTGGTGCTGGAGGCCGGCTCGCTCGCCCTCGGCATGGGACTCGACGGCCCTCTGGCCGTCCATACGCTTGCGGTGTTCCTGGGACTGCTGGTCGCGATGCTCGCCGCTGCGGCGGCGAGCTCCATCGTCGGCCCGGTGGCGGCCGGGATCTTCGGCGGAGCCGTCTACGTGGTGGCCCAGGCGGCGGTCAACCTGAAGGCCGCCGCCGACCAGGGCCTGATCGGCACGGCCGACCTCGGCGTGCGGATCCTCTACTACGTGGCCCCGCGCACCGTGACCTCGCCGATGATCGCCGACCTGCAGCTGCGCAACGAGGCCGGGCCGGCGGCCCCGCGCGTCGAGATCAACGAGAACACCGTGATCGTGCCGGCGGCCGAGTGGGACACGGTCGCCTGGACGCTCGCCTGGTGCGTCCTGCTGGGCCTGCTCTGCGCCGCCGGCCTGCGGCGGCGCCCCCTCAACTAGTCCGGCGAGCGGCGCGCGGGAGCGCGCCGGGCCGACCGGGAGCTAGGCGGCGACCTCGCGGGTGACGGGCTCGTAGAGCGTGCCCCGCTCGGCGGGCGTCTTGCCGCCGTTGCGGATCAGGTTCTGCATCCGCTCCTGCGAGAGGCCGAGCGGCGTCTGCACCGTCGTGGCGTGCGCGATGCGCTCCTCGGTGAGCGTGCCCGACAGGTCGTCGAGCCCGTAGGCGAGCGCCTCGGAGGTGATCTCCTCGCCCAGCATGACCCAGTGCCCCTTGATGTGGGGGAAGTTGTCGAGGAAGAGGCGCGCCACGGCGATCGTGCGCAGCTTCTCCTCGCGGGTCGGACCGGGGAGGTAGGCGAAGTCGGTGTTGCCCGGCAGGAACGGCAGCGGGATGAACGCCTGGAAGCCGCCGGTCTCGTCCTGGAGCTCGCGGAGCTGGCGCATGTGGTCGACCTGCTCCTCGGGCGTCTCGAAGTGACCGAAGAGGAGGGTCGCGTTGGTGCGCATGCCCTGGGCGTGCGCCTCGCGGTGCACCTCGAGCCAGGTCTCGGCCGGCACCTTGCGGTCGGCGATGATCTTCCGCACGCGGGGGCTGAAGACCTCGGCGCCGCCGCCGGGCATCGTGTCGTGGCCGGCGGCGCGCAGGCGGCGGAGCGCCTCGGCGTGGTCGACCTTCGAGATGCGCGCGATGAAATCGACCTCGACCGCGGTCAGGGCCGTGAGCGAGACGTGCGGCAGCTGCGCCTTCAGCTCGGAGAAGAGCTCCTCGTAGTACGGGAGGTCGTACTCCTTGGTCATGCCGCCGACGATGTGGAGCTCGGTGATGCCGAGCTCCGAGAGCTGCGTCGCACGGTCCACCAGCTGGTCGACGCTGTACGCGTAGGCCCGCTCGTCCTTCTCGGTCCACACGGCGAACGCGCAGAACCCGCACCCGACGACGCAGATGTTGGTCGGGTTGAGGTGCGCGTTGACGTTGTAGGTGATGGCGTCGCCGTAGCGCGCCCGCACCACCGAGTCCGCGGCGGCGCCGAGGGCCTCGAGGGGCGCGTCCTGGAAGAGGGCGATCGCCTCGTCCGGGGTGATGCGCCCGCCGTCGGCGGCGCGCGAGAGGATGCTGTCGATCATCTGCTCCCCAGAGTACCAGGGGTCCCTGACGGAGGCACCGGACACCCGTCACGGGCGGCCGCGCTAATCTGGGCCCGTGCCGGAGCATGCCCTCAAGGAGTGGGCGGTGACCGTCGCCGCGCTGGCCGCGGGCGACCAGGTGCTGATCGTCCGCAAGGGCGGCATCGGCGAGAAGAAGTTCGAGCTGCCGCACCCGCGCTTCCACCTCTTCCCCACCTACGCGCACCAGCGCCCGGAGCTCGTGAAGCCCGAGGCGCGCCGCCGCTTCGCCGACCCCCTGGCGCAGCGCGAGGACCCCGACCGCCTGCCCCTGGCCGTCTACGCCGAGCTGCACTCGGCCCATCCGATCGCCGATCCGGACGCCCTGGAGGCGATCGACCGGCTCCACATCCTCTCGCCCGAGTACGCGAGCGAGCGCCTCAAGTGGCGCCGGATCCACCCGCTCTGGGCCGCCGTGCTGCGGGTGTGGACGCTCGCCGACCCGCCGGTGCTCGAGGTCGGCCCCGAGCACGGCGGCTGCGTCAGCTGGGTCGACCTGCCGGAGTCGATCGGGGCCCCGGGCGAGCGCACCCCGGCCCTCTCCGACGAGGACTTCACCGCATCCGCCGCGGCCGTCGAGGCGGCGCTCGCCGAGGCCGGGGTGATCCGCTGAGGCCGGCCGGGACCCTCGGCCGGCGACCCGCCGTCACGGCGGGACCATCTCGTGCAGGACGACAGGGAGGGCACGCATGAGCCACACCGCGGCATTCGACGACCTGCTCGCCGAGCAGGCGTCCGACTGGTCGTTCTTCGAGGTGTTCGTCACCCTCGACGACGCCCGCAAGCTCTCGGAGGCGCGCGTCTCGCTGGCGCGCGCCAACGCGCGGCCGGTGCGGCGCGAGGCCGACCACGACTTCGAGATCACCGTGGCCAACACGCAGGGTCACGGCGCCCGGGCCGGCGTGGTCCGCTCGGCGCTGAAGATCCTCGACGACCGCGGCATCACGGGCCGCACCTGGGGCGGCGCCGCCCGCAGCGTCACCCGTCCCGCCCCGCCGCACCGCTACGGGCCGTAGGCCGGCGCGATGCTCCGCGACGAGGACGACCTCCAGCTCCTGGCCGAGCTCGGCGGGGTGCTGGACCAGACCGTGACGGCGGCGGGGCTGTCGTCGGGCGCGTACCTCGTGCTGCGGGAACTGGTCGCGACGCCCGGCCCCCATCCGGTGACCGAGCTCGCCGAGGGGTTCGGGACCGACCCCGAGCAGATCGCCGAGGTGTGCAAGCGCCTGGTGTCGGCCGGATTCGCCGCCACGCAGGGCAGCGGCGTCGCGGTGACCGACGCGGGCCTCGAGGCGGCCGCGGCGGTCGAGACCGAGGCCAACGAGGCGATGCGCGCCTACGTGGTCGAGCGCCCGCACACGGCGACGGTCTACGGCCTGGTCGCCTCGATGCAGAGCGGCCGCTTCACGGTCGAGGACCTGCTGGCCTTCCTCGCGGAGGGCCCGACCGACGACGACGCGTGAGCGTCTCCTTCGCCATCCCGCTGGTCGTCGTGGTCCTGCTGTTCGCCCTGATCATCGGGCTGATCGTCTCCCGGAACCGCCGCCAGGGCTGACGTCGGCTCTCAGGCGCGGCCGTCCGGATCGACGACGACGACGAGTGCCATGACGATGCCGGCGGCGAGCACGAGTGCGCCCGCGGTGGTCAGCCCGTTCACCACGTAGGTCGCGAAGGAGATGCCGCGGCCGATCTGGGTCGCGTCCCGGTACGCCTCGTCGATCACCAGCACCTGGAGCGCGGCCGCGAGCACGAGGATCAGGCCTCCGGCGATCGCGACCGCTGTGGCGAGCCTCCTGGACGGTCGGGACATCGGGCCTCCTCGCGCGTGACGGTGGGACCGGAGGCTAACGCCCCGCATCGGCGGGCACGCGACCGCTACTCAGAAGCGGAGGGCGCTCTCCCCGAGGGCCGACCATACGTCGAGCTTGGTGCGCACGCGCTTGATGACCTCGTCGGTGAAGTCGTCGGTGCCGCAGTGGCCGCCGAGGTCGGCGGTGCGGACCTCGTCGCCGATCGCCTCGAGCGCGCTCTCGTAGATCGCGCGCGACACGACCGGCGCGTGCACGCCGCCCATGTAGGGCAGCACCGACGCGGCGGCCAGGATCATGGCCAGCGGGTTGGCGACGTTCTTGCCCTGCAGGGTCGGGGCCGTGCCGTGGGGGGCCTCGGCCATCACGGCCGACGCGCGGAAGTCCTCGTCGAAGGCGAGCAGCTGCGACTCGGCGCCGGCGATCGAGCCGAAGAGCTGGAGCACCATGTCCGAGAGGCAGTCGCCGTCGCGGTTGAGCGCCGGCACCACGAGGGCGTCGCCGGAGTGGCTGATCAGCGCCGCGTAGAGCGCGTCGATCAGGAGCGGCTTGTAGCGGACGTCGGGGTGGCGGGAGGCCGCGGCGTCGAGCTCCTCCTTCAGCATCCCCTCGTAGACCGGGGAGACCGTCCACTTGGGGCCGCCGAAGACGGTGGCGTGCATGCGCCGGGCCTGCTGGAACGAGAACTCGGCGACCGCGCGGCAGGTGCGGCGCGAGATGCGCTCCACGCGCCAGGCGATCTCGTCGTCGCCCTCCATCTCGCGGTACTCGCGGGCGTTGTAGGCGTCGTCGACCGCCATGCGGACGATCGAGATCGGGGCGTGGATGCCGCCGAGGGGGCGAACGCCCGACAGGCGCCGGCCGGTGCGGATGATCACCTTGCCGCCGATGGCCTCGCGCAGGAGGGCATTCGGGCTGCCGACGTCGCCCGCGTCCTCGGGCGTCACCGTCGCCGCCTTCAGGCCGAAGCCGTGGCGCTTGGTGGCCTCGGCCGCGTCGAACACGACCTGGTTCTTGGTGCGCCGGCGGTTCTCGAGGGACAGGTCGTAGCGCTCGATGACGAGCGGCAGGCCGGTCACCTCCGGGTCGATCACCCGGAGCGCCTCCTCGAGCAGCTCCTGGCCGGTCTGATCGCCCTCCATCACCACGAGGGTCGTGGGTCCCGGTGAATCGCTCACGCCGTCTCCTCCATCGAATACACGCGGATCCGCGGCTCCTTGCCGAGGCGCGCGCCCAGCACGGTGATCTCTTCGGCAGTCGCAGGACGCCGCGTGAAGCCCACGGCATCCTCCCGGCTGTCCCACTCGGCCAGGCAGCCGTACTCGCCCGCCTCGGCGTCCACGAACAGCACGTGCCGCCGGCAGCCGTGGGCCGCCGCGGCGAGCCGGCGCGCGATGTCGCGCGCCTCGTCGAGGGTCCCCGGGCCGAGGCGGAACGACACCTCGGTGCCGTGTGCGCTCATACGGATCCGCGCGGACGCAGGCGGGTCACGTGGGCCGCGATCATCTGGTCGGCGCCGTCCTCGCACTCGGGCATCGCCCCCGCGAGGCGCTCGGCGAGGCGCTCGGCGGCGCCCGCGCGGCCGGCCCCCTCCTCCACCTCGCGCAGGGCGGCGACGACCTCCGGCGTGAGCGTCTCCTGCACGGCGACCAGGGGCTCCGAGGCCCGCACGAAGCGCGAGAAGGCGCCGGCCAGCCGCTCCTGGAGGGCGACACCCTCGTCGAGCGCGGGAAGCGATGCCATCGCGCGCAGCGGGTCGTCGCGCCACGCCGCGAACTCCAGCGCGCGCGCGGCCACGGTCTCGAGGGTGCCCGCGACCTCGGCCGGCTCCCCTCCGAGCGCCAGGAAGCGGCCGACGGCGCGCGCCAGCTCGCGCAGTGCGGCAGAGTCGACCAGCACCTCGACGGTCTCCCACAGCAGGCTCGCCGATGCCGCCTCGCGTGCGCGGCGCTCGTCGACCTCGGCCGACAGCCCGTCGGTGAGGCAGAGGAAGGCCGGGCCGTCGAAGGCGACCAGGTAGCTGAGCCGCCCGGCGGCGGGCTCGACGGCGCGCACCCCGAGGGGCGGGCGGCCGGCGAGGCCGGCGGCCGCGTCGCGGGCCGACTCGAGCCGGCGCACGAGCGCTCCGACGATCTCGTCGTCTGCGGTGGAGGCGGTCATCACGTCCACTGTTGCAGAACGGCGCGGCGGCGTCCCGGCACCCTGCGCGTACACTCGCCCCCGTGGTCCGGACCACCGAGAATCCTCCCCCGCCGCCGGCACGGCTGCCGCCGGCGGCGGCCATCGGACGCGTGCTCGAGGGCGCGCTGCGCGACCGCGCACCCCGGGAGATGGCGGGTCCCGGCCGCCGGGCGGCGGTGCTCGTGGTGC
>JAEMRL010000486.1 GCA_016463385.1 Thermoleophilia bacterium | reverse complement strand
TCGTCGGCCACCGCGCCGATCGCGCCGGCGAAGGTCGGGTAGGCGTGCACCTGCCGCTGCAGGCGCAGCAGCGACGTCCGGCGGGCGACGGCGAACGTGAGCAGCGGCAGCAGGTCGGAGGCGTGCGGCCCGACCACGGTCGCCGACACCACCCGGCCGGTCAGCCGCACCGCGGTGATCGCGACGAAGCCGTGCCGGACGCCGTCGGTGAGCCCGCGGTCCGTGCCGGCGAGGTCGACCCGCAGCCGCATCAGCGTGTCGGGGTGGCAGCGCCGGGCGAGCTGCCCGGGGGTCGGGCCCACCCAGGCGACCTCCGGGTCGGAGAACACCGCGTCGGGTACGACCGGCGGCCGCCCGAGGGGCGGGATCCAGGGGAGCGCGATGCGCTGGACGATCCGCCGTCCGTACGCGTTGGCGGCATGGGTCTGGTGGGCGGCCGGGGTCACGTCCCCCACCGCCCAGACGCCCTCGGCCGAGGTGCGTCCCCAGGCGTCGACGGTGATCCCGCCGGGGCCGGTGACGACCACGTCCCCGACGGCCTCGATGTTCGGCGCACGACCGATCGCCACGAGCACGGCGTCCACGCCGGCCACCGCGCCGGCGCCCTCCGGGCCGTCGAGCGCCAGCAGTCCCCCCGCGTGGTCGTAGCCCGTGATCCGCGTTCCGAGCCTCAGCGCGATCCCCTGCTCGGTGAGCGCTTCGCCGAGCACCTCCGACGCCTCGGGGTCGGCCCCGGGCAGCACCAGGGCGGCGACGTCGATCAGGGTGACGCGGCTGCCGAGCCGGGCGAAGGCGCAGGCCATCTCCACGCCGATCGGCCCGGCGCCGGCGATCGCCAGGTGCGCGGGTGGGCGCTCCATCTCGAACAGCGTCTCGTTGGTGAGGAGCCTCTCCGGGGGCAGGCCGGGGATCTCGAGCGTCCGCGGTCGCGAGCCGGTGGCGATCACGACGTGGGGCGCGGTGAGCGCGTGCTCGCCTCCGGGCCCGGTGACCGTGACGGCGCGCCCTTCTCCGAGCCGCGCACGCCCCCGGATCAACGTGATGCCCTGGGTGGAGGACATCTCGTGGTCCTCGCGGGCCGCCAGCGCGTCGCGGGTGGCGCGCACCGCGGCGAGCGCCGCGGCGGGGTCCGTCCGGGCGGCGGGGTCGCGCGAGAGATGGATCAGGCGCTTGGAGGGGATGCACCCGACGTTGGTGCAGTCGCCGCCGACCCTGCCGGCCTCCACCAGCGCGACGCGCCGTCCGAGGCCGGCGAGGCCCACGGCCACGGTGAGGCCGCCCGAGCCGGCGCCGACCACGATCGCGTCGAAGGCGGCGGGATCAGGCGGCGGCATCGGACCCCGCGTCACGGCGCCGCAGCGCGTGGGAGATCGCCAGGCCGGCGACCAGCATCACGCCCGAGGCGATCAGCACGGGCCCGTCGATCTGCGGGACGCCCCCGTCGAAGCTCTCGAGCGAGGCGCCGAAGAGCACGAAGGCCACCGTCGCCGGGGCGCTGCCGATCGCCGTGCCGGCGAGGAACGCGAGGGGGTGGATCCGCAGGGCCCCGGCGAGGTAGCTGACAAGGTCGTAGGGCAGGTAGACCAGCCGCATAACGATCACCGTCTCGAAGCTGCGCTCGCGCAGGCGGCGCGTCCAGCGCGTGAGCCTTCCCGTCGCCTCGGGGTCGGCGAAGCGCTCGCCCCCGAGCCAGCGGGCGAGGCCATAGGCCACCATCGCCGAGCCGTTGGCCGCGATCACCACCAGGACGATGCCGCCGACCGCCCCGAACAGGAAGCCCCCGGCGACCGTGAGCACAGCCGCCGAGAAGAAGATCAGGGGCCGCACCAGGTAGACGGCGACGAAGGCCAGCG
>JAEMRL010000107.1 GCA_016463385.1 Thermoleophilia bacterium | reverse complement strand
GGCAACGGGCGCTCATGCCAATCGTCCGTCTCCCCGGAGTGTTCCGCCCGGTCAGCGACGCCCAGCTGCTCATCGACGCGATCGGGCGCGAGCCCCTGCCGCCCGACGCCACGGCCGTCGACCTGTGCACGGGGACGGGCGTCGTCGCGGTCGCGGCGGCGCGGCGCGGCGCACGCGTCACCGCTGTGGATGTCTCGCGGCGGGCGCTGTTCTGCGCGCGGGCGAACGGCGTGCTCGCCGGTGTGCGCATCGACACGGCGCGCGGTGACCTCTTCGCCCCCGTGGATCGCCGGGTGCACCTCATCACCGCCAACCCGCCGTATCTCCCGGCGCCAGGACCGGATGAGCCGACGCCACGGGGCGCGGCCCGCGCGTGGGAGGGCGGCCGCGACGGCCGGGAGATCATCGATCGCATCTGTGCCGACGCCTGGCGGCACCTGCGTCCGGGTGGCGCGGTGCTCATGGTGCACTCGGCCATCGTCGGTGTCCGGCGCACCATGGCGGCCCTGCAGGCCGGCGGCCTGGAGCCGACCGTGGTCGCCCGCCACCGCGGCGAGATGGGTCCACTCGTGCGCGAACGGGCGGCCGCGCTACGGGCCCGTGGCTTCCTGCACCCCGAGCAGGTCGAGGAGGAGGTCGTCGTCGTGCGCGGCCTCGCGCCGCCGGTGAAGACGACACCCGGGGCCGGCGCGCGGTGGGCGGGCATCGCCGGGGACTGACGGGTCGCAACCCGGCGCCCCCGGCGTGCCGCCGTCACTACGACGAGCGCATGGACTCCTGCAGCTCGCGCGCCTCGCTGGCACCCTCCTCCTGGAAGGTGCCCTTCGCCGCGGCGGTCGCCGCCTCCACGGCGCTGGACGCCGCCTCGCTCGCGACGTGGGCGCCGCGCTCGATGGCCTCCTGTCCCGCCTCACGGACCTGGTCGCCGACCGGGCCGATGCGGTCCTGCTCGACGCGCGTGGCCGGCAGTGCCATCCCGGCGAGGACACCGATGGCGATGCCGCCGAGCGCGAGTCCGAGCGGATTCTCCTGGGCGATGCCGACAGCCCGGCGGGCGCCCTGCTTGACGTCCTGGGTCCCCGGGGTCACCTCGTTGACCTGATGCCCGGCGCCAGTGACGGACTCGGTCACGCGATCGCGCATCCCGCGCACCCGGTTCGCGGTGCGGCCCTTCACGTCGGCCTTGTCACCGAGCGCCTCGACGGTCTCGCCGAGCCGCTCGCGCGTCTGCTCGATCTCCTCACGGATCACCTGAGGGTCTTCGCCCATTGCACATCCTCCTTCACGGTTTCGACGGTCTGCGCCGCGGGCGGCGTCGCCTCGCGGACCTCGCCCCGCCCGCGGAGGGCGAGGGCACCTGCGATGGCCGCCCAGAGTGCGGCGGCGATGGTGGCGGCCAGCCAGAGGGGGACGATCTCGTCCAGCCCGGCGATGACCGCGGCGGTCAGGGCACCGAGTGCCAGCAGCGTCGCGACGGCGGCCCCGCCCAGGAGGCCCGCGCCGATCCCGACCTGCTTGCCCTGCTCGGTCAGTTCAGCGCGCGCCAGGGCCATCTCCTGCCGGACGAGCTCGGAGGTGTCCTCCGAGAGCCGGCGGAGCAGTTCGCCGATCGACGCCTCCTCGCGCTCGAAGCGGTTGCCGTTGGCGGGCATCAGACCGGCCCCATGCCCGTTCCCGGGCCGGTCTGCGGCGTCTGCGCGCCTCCGGCGGCGGGCGCCGTCCCCGGAACCGGTGCCTCGGCCGGGGACGGCACCCGGTCGAACCGGCCCGTGCGCGGCGAGGCTGATGCGCCTGCGGACGCGCCGGCACCAGGCGCCTCGGTGTTCGCACGGCTGCGATAGCGATCCGCGCTCGATGCCTTCAGCACCCGCGAGATCGCAAAGCCCGCCGCAACGCTGCCCGCGAGCACGGCCCACGGGTTGCGCCGCGCGGTGTCCTCGACCTGCTCGAGCATCTGGTCGGCGTCGCTGTCTCGCAGCCACGACCCGAGCCGCTCGATGCGCTCAGCCGCCTGTTCGGCGAGCTGCGCAGCGTTGTCGTTGCCCTGGTCGCGCAGCGACGAGCCGATGGACCGCACGTCTCCCGCCTGGGAGACCACGCGGTCGCCCATCTCGGTCGACCGCTCGTCGACCTGGCTGCGGACCCGTCCGCTCGCCTTGCGGGCCGCGTCCTCGGCCTGCTCGCGCGCCTGGCCGGCCATGTCCCTGGCCTGCTCCTTGACGTGGCCGGGGTCGGCCGGGTGGGTCGTGCTCATGGCATCGCTCCTTCCGTCGATGGCGGCCGGCCGCGGAGCGCAGCCGGCGCGTGACGGGCCGATACCCGGGCGCCGGCGGGAGAAACCTGAGGTGGCGCCCACCCGGGCGTCAGCCGCGAGGCGTGCGCACGGGACCCATGTCGTTGGCGCGCACCGACGTCGCCAGCCCGTCACGGACCGTCCACGACCACATCACGGAGCGCTGCAGCTGCTCGTCGCCGCGCCGGCCCGTCACGCGCCCGAAGACCACGACCGCGCCTGCGGCTGCCCGGATGTCGTCGGCGTGCAGCTCCAGCTCGTCCCAGACCCGCTCGAGGTCTGCGAAGTACTCACGCGCGCCGTCGTGCCCGCGGTACGGTCCGTCGCGCCCCGCGAGCTCGCCCGTCGCCCGGAGGTGCAGCTCGATCGCCGGATCCATGTGCGCGAGGGCGGCCTCCATGTCGCGCCGCGCGAACGCGTCGTACACCGCGCGGACGGCGGTGATCTCCGGGTCGGCGTTACCGGGATCCCCGTAGGTGATGTCGCGCCGCCCGGTCCGGCGGACTGCCAGCATCGCGATGTCGTCGGCCTGTTCCTCGCCGTCGGCGAACGCCTCGAGCGCGCGGTCGACCCGGCCGATCGCGTCCTGCGCTCCCGACGCCGGGGTCACCGCGGCGGCGAGGCGGCCGGCGCCGAACCGGTCGCCGCCCCCGCGGGCGTCCAGCACCCCGTCGGTATAGAGCAGGAGCGTGTCGCCGGGGAGCAGGAGGATCTCGTCCTCCTCGAAGGTCGTGTCGGCGAACGCCCCGAGCATCGTGCCCCAGGAGCCGACTTCCTCGGCGAGGCCCGCGCGGATCCGGACCGGCCGCGGGTGCCCGGCGCACGCGACGCGCGCGTGGCCGGGCTCATCTTCGCCGCGGGGCAGGAGGACCACGCACGCACTGCACATGGTGACCTCGTCGCGCGCGGCGAGCTGGCGGTTGAGCAGCTCCAGGCCGCGAACCGGATCGCCCGTGAGCACCCCGGCGGTTCGGAGCGTATGACGGGCCTTCGCCGTCACGGCGGCGGCGCCGGCGCCGTGACCCGTCACGTCGCCCACCACCGCCATCCACCCGGCGGGCGTCTCGAAGACGTCGTAGAAGTCACCTCCCGCCCAGGTCGTGCGTCCTGCTGCGCGGTAGCTGCCGGCCAGCTGCATCCCGGGCACCTCGGGCAGGCGCTCGGGGAGCAGGCTGGTCTGCAGTGTCGCCGCGATGCGGGAACGCTCGGCCGACAGCCGCGCGGTCTCCATGGCCACGCCCGCCCGCCGCCCGAGCTCCTGGGCGAGCTCCAGGTCGGCGTCCGTGAACGTCCGGTGGGACTCGGCGTTGACCAGGCTGATGACACCGGCGGCCTCGCCGTCGGGCGGGCAGATCGGCACCTGGATGACAGAGCGCATGCCGGCGGCGCGCAGGGCGTGCAGATGCTCGGCGTCCTGGGTGTACGCCCGCAGGATCTCGTCGGTCACGCGCGAGACGAGCAGCGGTGGCCCGCCGCGCAGGATCTCCGCACCGCCGGTCGGCGCGTCCATGCGCCCGGGGAAACGGGCCGCGTACCCGGCGGCACGCCCGCGCATCGCGGGGTCGCGGTGGGCGACGGCGACGAGCCGCATGGTCTCCCGGCCGGGGAGCGTGATGGTGCACCAGTCGGCGACGTCGGGGACCAGGAGGTCCGCGAGGTCCTGCAACGGCGCCTCCGGGTCCGACGATCGGTGCAGCACCTCGCCCGCGTGCGCCAGGATGCGCTGGACCAGCTCGGCCCGCTTGATCGCGGTGATGTCCTCGGTGACGCTGACCGCCATCTCGACCTCGCCGTCCTGCCCGATTACCGGTGTCGCGCGGACGGACAGCCAGCGCTCGACCCCGGACGCGCGGTGCACACCACGCACCAGCAGCGGAGGAGGATGGCGATTGACCCCGGTCAGGATCTGTGCGCTCGGGTAGTCCTGCGGGTGCAGCGTCGACCCGTCTTCCAGGTGTGACTCCCACGCGTGGCCGATCTCCTCGGGCGTCGCCGCGATGACCGCGGCCGGGTCGGCGAGTTCCATCGCGTCGGCCGCCGCCTGGTTGGCGTACACGATGCCCTCCCCCGGCCGCTGGATGAGCACGGCCGCGGCCATCTCGTCGAGCGCGGTCTCGAAGCGTCGTTCGGCGACGGCCAGGTCGGCCGACAGCCCCGCGTTCTCGAGCACCAGCCCCGCACGCCCGGCGAGCGCCCGCACGAAGGGCAGGTCAGACCGGCCCAGGCCGTGCCTGGTCCCCAGCGTCAGGCGGCCGACCGCCCGGCCCTCCGACCGGATCGGCGCGACCACCATCCAGCGCACGTCGCCTCCGCCCGTCACCCGGCGGATGACCGGAGCCCCGTCCGGCGCGACGTCCGGCACCTCGCCCAGCTCGGAGGCGGCGCCCGCGACCGCGCGACCCGCGGGGCGGTGGGTCAGCCGATCGCCGAAGACGTCGATCACGCACGCCGCGGCAGCCCGGGGCACCACGAGCTGCGCCAGCCGGCCGGCGGCCTCCTCGGCGCCGTGGCGCCGCGCCGAGAGCTCCGCGAGATCGGCGAGGACGCCCAGGCGCGCGCGCCCACGCGCCGAGCGGCTGCGCTCGCGAGCGCTGATCGCGGCGAGTCCGGACCCGAGCACCACCAGCGCGACCCGCAGGGCGTGGAAGACCGGGTCGGCATCCTCGACCCCGGTGGTGGGCAGCGCGCACAGCACCGCGACGACCGCGACGACCGCCGTCTGGCGCGCGGTGCAGAGCAGCGATGCGAGGAACGGGCCGAGGATCAGGCCGACGGTGATCGGCTCGCTCGGGTCGCTCAGATCGATGGCGAGGATGACGCCGACCAGCACCAGCGTGCCGGCGAACGCCGCCCACCCCGCGACATCGTCGCGCCGCCGGTCAGTCCTGCGCGGCGACGTCCGCTTCCTCCAGGACCCGCAGGCGGGTGTCGAGACCGGCGATCTGCAGCAGGCGCTGGACGTCAGGGCCGCCCGGCACGATGGCGAACGCGCGGCCGCCCTCTCGGGCCCGGCGGTCCTGCTCGATGAGGAACCGCAGGCCGGAGCTGTCGAGGAACGTCACCCCACGCAGATCGACCGCGAGGTCCCCCGCCGCGGCGCCCGCCGCCTGCGCGACCTGCTCGACGGTGGCCAGGTCGATCTCGCCCCCGGGCCGGATGACCGTCCAGGAACCCGCCCGTTCGACGGCCAGCTCGAACGGCTCAGGCAGGTACCGCGAGCGGTCGGGCGGATCGTGCTCGGCGTCCATGCCGCCATTCTCGCCGATCACGCAGCGCCCCGGGTCTGGTCGTCCAGATCCGGGGTCCCCGGGCCGCGGCCGGCGCTCAGACGAGGACCGGGGGTCCGGGCGCGGGCCGGCGGACCCGGTGCGAGACCACCGCCCGGCCCCCGCGGTCGGGCGCCGTCGCGACGCCGCGGAAGCGCCAGCCCTCGGCGGGCGCGTCCGTGGGGGCGAAGTCGAACTCCTCGAGCAGCACCCGCAGCACCACGTCCATCTCCATGTGCGCGAACGTCGCGCCGATGCACCGCCGCATGCCACCCCCGAACGGGATCCAGCTGTACGTGTCCGGGAGGCGGTCGACGAACCGGTCCGGGTCAAAGCGGTCGGGCTCGTCGAAGAGGTCGGGGTCGAAGTGCGTGAGCGCCGCGGCAAGGCCCACTCGCGTGCCGCGCGGCAGGACATGGCCGCCGAGCTCGTAGTCCTCCATGCAGTACCGGCCGGCGAAGAAGATGACCGGACGCGTGCGCTGGACCTCGCGGATCGTCGCCTCCCGCAGGGTCTTCCCGCCCTCGTCGGCCTCCACGACCAGGCGCGCGAGCACGTCGGGGTGGCGGCGCAGCCGCTCGACGGCCCAGCTGAGCTGGTGCGCCGTCGTCTCGTGGCCCGCGGCCATCATCGTGACGAGCTGGTCGCGGATCTCGTCGTTGGCCATCGGGGTGCCGTCGGTGTGCGTCGCCTGCACCATGAGGGCGAGGACGTCGGACCGCTCCTCGAGTTCCGGGTCGGCCTTCGCCATCGCGATCAGGCGGTCGAGCACGGCGTCGATCTCCGCGCGGCCGCGCAGGAAGCGGGCCCACGGGCTCCACGGCCCGAGGTCACGCTGCAGGTACGTCGCCGTCGCCAGGCGCGAGCCCTGCTCGGTGTGGGCGGGCATGAGCTCCTCGAGCACGCGCAGCTCCTCCCCCGTCGCGCCGAAGATCGCGCGGAGAATGGCGCGCAGCGTGATGCGCTGCATGGAACCCGCGACCGAGAACTCGCGGTCGGTGGGCCAGGACGCGATCTCGTCGCGCGTGATCTGCTCGATCAGCTCCTCGTAGCCCTGCATGCGCTGGCCCTTGAACGGCGGCAGCAGCAGGCGGCGCTGCTCGAGGTGGCGGTCCTCGTCGATCCCGAGCAGCGAGTGGCGCCCGAGGATCGTCCGCAGCGGGCTGTGGTCCCCGGCGTGCAGGACCGTCGGCGGGGCGGTGAAGACCTGTTTGACCAGCGCGGGGTCGCTCACGATGACGAACGGGCCGAAGCCCGCGATGCGCACCGTGAACATGGGCCCGTACCGGCGCCGCAGCCGTTCGAGCTGCGGGCGCTGGCGGGCGACCATCGCGACGGTCTGCACGGCCGTCGGCATCCGTGGACCGGGGGGCAATCCGAGCGTCGCGCCTGATGACATGAGGCGACGTTACACCATTTGCCGTCACGCAGTCCAGCGATACGCTTGCGCCGATGTCGACCCCGCCCGAGGCCACCCGCACCATCGAGCAGCTCGCCGCCGAGACGGCCATGACGGTCCGCAACATCCGCTCGTACCGCACCCTCGGCCTCCTGCCGCCCCCCGAGGTCCGTGACGGCGTGGGGTACTACGGCGACGAGCACGTGCGCCGGCTGCGTCTCGTCCGCGAGCTGCAGGCCGACGGTTTCAACCTCAAGGGCATCAAGCAGCTCCTCGACGCGACCCACGACGCATCGGTCCTCCTGCGCCTGCGCCGCCTCATGCACGAGCCGTGGACCGGGCAGACGACGCAGATCG